>JAOTTP010000082.1 GCA_029864405.1 Nitrospirota bacterium | reverse complement strand
GGATTCCACAATACCGGCTACCCCGGAATATCCTGGATGCCGAAATTGCTCGAATTGTGGCCATGGGCGTCTCGATCCAGCTAAATCGAAAAGTCGAGAATTTGGAGACGGCCATCAAAGACGGGGGATTCGATGCGGTGTTCCTGGCCATTGGCGCTCACCTAAGTAAGCGGGTCGATATCCCGGGGCGGGATGCTGGTCGGATGGTCGATGCCTTGGGGTTTCTTAAAGGAATGGACGGAGCGGCTGTTCCCAAGATCGGCCGGCGGGTGGTGGTCTATGGAGGCGGCAATACGGCCATTGATGCCGCACGAACGGCCAAACGCTTGGGTGCCGAGGAAACGATCCTGATTTATCGGCGAGATCGCGAACACATGCCCGCCCATGATTTTGAAGTGGAAGAAGCGCTGGAGGAGGGTGTGCTCACCCGATGGCTGAATATGATCAGGCAGGTGGACGATACGACGTTGACCGTTGAGGAAATGACCCTGGATGACCAGGGGCGCCCTCAACCCACCGGTCGGTTTGAAACGTTGGAAGCCGACACATTAATCCTGGCGATCGGGCAGGAGGTGGATACCGGGTTTTTAGCGCAGGTGCCGGGATTGGACATTTCGCCTGATGGGGTGATTCAGGTAGATGCCTCGATGATGACGGGGCGCTTGGGTGTGTTTGCCGGGGGAGATATGGTTCCTGCGGAGCGCACGGTCACGGTGGCCACCGGCCATGGGAAAAAAGCCGCCAGAAATATCGATGGGTATCTCAGGGGATGCGACTATGTGAAATCACCGCCCAATGCTGTTGCCACGTATGATCGTCTCAATACCTGGTACTACACCGATGCCGACAAAAGTCGCCAACCCTATCTGGATCTGGCGAGACGCCGTGCCAGCTTTGAGGAGGTGGTTGGCGGCTTGGATACGGACACGGCGTTGCTCGAAGCCCGACGATGTCTCTCTTGCGGGAATTGCTTTGAATGCGATACATGTTATGGCGTGTGTCCCGACAACGCCATTACCAAACTGGGTCCCGGTCAACGGTACGAAGTGAATTATGACTATTGCAAAGGCTGTGGTGTGTGCGCGGAGGAATGCCCCTGCGGAGCCATCGATATGATCAAAGAAGTCAGATAGGAAAAAAGACGTGCACAATTCAAGAGTATGAAACTGAAGGGTGAAACATGAGACTTCAGCAATCTAGCATTAAACGAATCCGAGACGCTTCGGTGAGGCCCTAACGAAATTGTCCTCCTGAGCCCACGGCGAAGGATCTGTGCCTAGGTCGAATAGCCATGGCTCAGTGAGATCCTTCCTGGAACTTGTCCTGAGTTTGCCGAAGGGCTCAGAATAGGATGGTCTTTCTGGACATGTACGTGTCATTGATCGTGCACCATTCAGCAGCCAGTGCATGAAGAGTGATACTCAAGCCTTACAATTGGAAAAAGCATGAAGATTAGCTTGTCATCAATACACATTACACGAACAGGGTATCACACTAAGGAGAGGTTATATGAAATACATCTTAGCAGTTGATGGATCGGATCAATCATTAGATGCCACACGAGCCTTTGAAGCCCTGAGTCCAGCGGAGAGCTTGATCGTCCTTCATGTGGTCAATGTGCCGGGTATTCCCTATCCGGCCATGGGAGCGGGCGTTGCAAAAGATTTGTCGATGGCGGTGGATAAAGCGATGAGGGAAGAAGGAGAGCGTGTCATTGATCAAGCCGTGTCCCTCCTGCCTCTTCACCCGGGATCGGTCACGAAAAGACTTGAAACGGGCAAACCCGCCGAGTCCGTTATCACCATCGCAGAGGAACAGGGTGCAGACTTGGTGGTGCTGGGCGCCAGAGGGATCGGCCAGTTTCGGGAGCAGGTGTTCGGAAGTGTTTCGCATCGTGTCATGACCCATGCGCCGTGTTCGACTCTGATCATCAAGAAGCCCATTCGCAAGATCCAAAAGGTGTTAATCCCCCTAGAAAGCCAGGAAGACGGCGAAGCAGTCGTGCGGTTCATGAAAAAGAAGCCTTTCCGGGAACCAATCTCTGCCACCGTCCTGCATGTGATTCCTTTTTCTGAACCCGTCTGGCCCGTGGGTGCGATGATTTCTCCGGAATTTCGAAAAGAAATGATCGCCTATGGCGAGAAATTCACGAACGGTGTCAGCGCGGAATTGAAGAAACTGGGACATGAGGCCAACGGGGTGGTCGTCGTTGGTGCCCCCTCACACACCATTATCGACGAAGCCACCAAACATGCGGCTGATGTGATCATGATGCGAACGCATAGCCGATCCGGTGTAAGTCGCTTCCTCCTGGGGAGCGTCTCCCATTCCGTTGTGCATCATGCCGAGTCTTCAATCTTGTTCGTGCGTGAATGAACCAATGCAAAGAACGAATCTGGATGAATAACCCCTGGCGCAAGTAACACTATTCGGAATGGAAGAAGGTATCTTTCCTGAGGTGATATGAATAAAAACTGGTATCTTATCGGTGCGGTCGCTATAGGAATTCTAGTCTTTCTCTATCTGGTCTTCTGGTGCGCCAGCCCCTGCCATTAACGGCCACTCTCTTCTCATGCGCCCATCCTTCTTCATCCTCTCCAGGCTTGCGGATTCCATCCTGAGGGATGATGGCTGGTGCGACGAACCAGGCTAATCTTTTCGGGATGCCCGTCGTCGATGCCGGCCATGCGGATTCGTGAGGAGTAAGGGGTGAGTCGTGAGGAGTGAAGCGGGAAGATCTGTTTTTTCTCCTTTCTCCTCACCATTCAAATTTTACTTTTCACTCCTCCTTAACCCCTCACGGTTCACTTTCTACTGACCATGCAACCGCCGTTGGTGGTCCCTTCGACTTCGCTCAGGGCATGCCCTTCGGCACGTTCAGGACACGTCCACGACGGATCTGTGTCTAAAGCTTTGGCCAAGGCCGGATTCTGTGCCTCCCGTTCACGATGACAAACTCTTAGGAAAGATCCGGGTGAGTCTGTTACAGATTGTCAGAGGCTGAGATGAGACATGCATGCCTGATGGCACTCAATTTCTAACAGGCGACAAATAACTCGGTTGTCCGATAGTTGGTTGTCCGATATAATAATAAAATAAAGAGGAGAAGTGTCCCCCTTCATAGGAAGGATACCGATGAATGAATAATCAGCCTGGCAGGAAGAAAATTCTCATATTACTCTGGTTCGCGGTGGCGGTGAGTGTGGTATTTGCGAACATGGGATGGGCCAGTCCGGCTTCTATCCGGATTCCTCATTTAATCGTTCCAATCCTGGGGACTTCCATCAACGAACAATTCAGGCAAGTAGGCCTGGTGAGCCAAGTGGTGATTGATGTCTATGAACGCCAGGATCGTAACGGCCTTCAAATCCAATTTCACACCGAACCAGGGCAATTTTCCTTGTTCGCCCGTCAGTCTATTCACGAAGCTATCACTCGGGCACTTGCCGTCGCCAATCTTCCGTCTGAATCCTGGACCGTCCTCTTGAAATTTCCCTATGCCGGTCTCACGGTGTATGGGGAAAGTCTTTCAGCGATGGTGGGACTGAGTGTGGTGGCCATGTTCAAAGGGGATCATCTCCTCGCTGGCCGGGCTCTCACAGGAACGATCACCAAGAGTGGATTTATCGGAGCGGTGGGAGGGCTTCAACTTAAGATTTTAGCGGCCTACAACAATCACTTTACGCGTGTGCTTGTTCCCAGCGAATATGATGTGCGGGATGGGGACTGGCGTACGCCGTTTCTGATGCATGTCTCTCCGGTGTCGACGGTCGATGAAGCCTACTTCGGGCTGACCGGCCACCATCTAGCAAATCTTCCGTAATTCCTTCCTTTCATTTTCCTCATAGTTCCCCAAAAACAAAAGATTTCTTTTTTCTGTGGTATTGTTTCAGGCGCGTGCGCTCGGGATGGTATGAGCCATGAAGCGGGACTGCTGTATCCTAAAAACGGCAATTCAACAACATCGCTATCCGTTCATGTTTCGAGAGCTTCAGCACGACCCGGTTGGCGTGGCCATCTACCTGCTGCTGGGGGAGCGTTCGTTCACCCTCCCTCCCCTTGATTATGGACGAGGGGAATAGAGAGTTTTGAGGAAATGACAGAGTGGGGAGTGGAGCCCCCTGATCCCGGCCTGGCAGGGGGTGGGTATCTTTCCCGGGAGTAAATCTCCAGGTACCTACGGTTTATTGTAACTCTGAGTGATGTAATCGACGCCGGCCCGCAAGACTTTTTGCCAGGCCCGCTCAATGTCTGGTGTCCATTTGGCGTCACACTCCTTGGCGGCACTGACCAGGCTATCAATCCAGTATTGATATAGGCTTGGCTGAATATTCAACTTCTTTTTGGAATGATTTTCTGCGATCCGGTTGAGGGTGATCGTTCCGGCTGGCTTTCCTTCAAGATGCGAGATCATCATGGCAACGCTGGTTCTCAGCTGTTGTTTTTGTTTGGTGAAATCGGTGTTTTTGAACATGGGTTGAATGCTGGGATGGCTCCCCAGGAATATTTCATAAAACCGATCAATGAAATGAGGTGTCAGACATGCTCGTCCATAACTATGTTCCACGGCCTCGAGTTCTTCCATACTCCTTCTCCTCTTCTTTAAAGTGGGTACAAGCCTCTCCACTCTCTGGTCGGCGGGCTCCAGGTTAAACCTGAGGTTTGAATGCGTGGAGAATCTGGACGTGGTTTCTCATGCCATGTCCGAAATATTCGTGGTTTTCCGGGTTGGCCGGTTGATTCCTCATCTGGAAATTTGTTGAAGGTTTTTTCGCATGGAGTGTGGAGAGCAGTTCTGTCTCCGTCATCCTCAGGGTTTATCCCGGGTGGGTGCCATAAGAAGTCCATTGGGATGTGGAGGTGAGAGAACGTGGCGTTTTTAAAATGGGGGGTTAACTTCTCAGGCGAACTTTCCGAAATATCGACAAACAGGAGTATTCTTATCGATGTAAGAAATCACAACGGGTTCCCAGAGGAGAAGACTGTGTATGACCGACCATGTTGAACTGAGAGAACGACTGCGAACATGCCCCAATTTGCCCAGTTCGCCAGCCGTGGCGAAGCGGCTTATCCAATTAATGGAATCACCGAGTCCGGATGTTGATGAGATCGTCCAAGTCTTGTCGGGGGATTCCGCGCTCACCGCGAAGATATTGCAGTTGGCCAACTCTTCATTATTTCCGTATAAGTACAAAGTCACCACGTTACACAAGGCGGCCATTCTTATTGGCTTTAATGGAATCCTGGCCACAGCCCTCTCCTTTACCCTTGTTCAGCATCTTCGAACCAAAAGCTCCGCAGGTTTAGATTTAGAACTCTTCTGGCGGCGGAGTCTGCTGGTCGCATCTGCCTGTCGCGCCATAGGGGATGTCTGCGGGCAAAAAGATACGGAAGAACTGTTCTTAGCCGGGCTCATTCAAGATATTGGGATGTTAGCTCTGGATCGTCTGAATCCAGATCTCTATGACTCAACGTCTCTCAACCAATCTGTACATGCTGAGGTGGTCGTGCATGAGCGACAGGTCCTGGAGGTCACACATGCTCTGGTTGGTAGTTGGTTGCTCACGGACTGGAATTTTCCATCAAAAATCTGTGTGGCTGTCCAACTCAGTGATGAGCCTCAACCCTTTCCGGATTCTAAGGGACCGGAGAAATTTTACAATTGCGTGGGGTTGGCGGTGACCTTGGCCGGGTTAATTATGAGCAATGCTTCGGATGAGACCTTGTTAGATCACGTGGATTATGCAGAAAGTTGCTTGGGAATCGATCCGTTTGCCTTTGCCCAAATCTTGAAAAAGCTGAAAGACATTGTGCGAGAATCCGAAAAACTTTTTGACATGAACAGCCACAGTGAATCAAATCTTCTTCAATTAACCGAACAGGCGAAAAAACTCTTGAGCCGACGACATGTCCAGCTTGCCAATCAACTCGATGCGCTGTTTCTGCAGAACGCGATGCCCGGCGTGGGTTAGACCATCCCTTCTTCTCAGATGACCGCTTGAGGCGGTTCCTTCCACCATTCGTCATGGTGATCGTGGCGTCCTCGAAGAGACGTCCTCTCTTGTCAGTGTTAAAAAATGTGTTGCGCAGGAGATGCAGGGATCATAACTGCGAATCAGTTGCTCGCATTTCATCGCCGTCTCCTGGTCGTTCAGATGGAGAATACCTGGTAGCAGGTTTCGGAGATCGTCCTCCATACGGCGTTGATTTTGGGAGGTTGGTGGCACAATCTTGGCGAGGCGAATGGTTCCATCAGCATTGACCTCATAACGATGATACAGGAGACCTCTCGGCGCTTCAGTGGCAGCCATACCGATTCCGGCACGGAGCGTCACCGGAACGGCTGGAGCGCCGGGCGGTTCATACTGTTCAATCAAGCGAAGGGCTTCGTCAAAGGCATACAGCACTTCTACTGAGCGTGCCACGATGCCCATGGACGCCCGGTTGAACGGAAGGGCGAAGCCCGTGCTCTGTAAGACGTCTTTGGCCAACACCGAGAGCCGGTCCTGGTTGAGCGCGAGGCGGGCCAAAGGTCCTGTGAGGTAAGACTGTCCATTTAACGTGCAGTGAAGAGCATTGGAATAGGGCACCTGTTCTTCATGGAAATGGTGTTCAAACTCAGATGCGGCCATGTGGTGCCCTTGATTCGTCACCACGTCGCCTTCATTCATCGGATAGTCAGAGGGCCCACGAAGGGCGAGGAAGGTATAGTCTTGCTCAGGGTCTCGAAATTTAAACCCGCTCACCCACCGGAGCGTTTCCACCGCGGCATCTCTCGCCCAACGGAATTCGTCTTTCAGCGCATGGAGGGCACTCCTGGTCGGCACTTGAGAAAATCCGCCAATTTTGACCGAGACCGGATGCACCGATCGTCCTCCTAAGAGCGTCAATAGGTGATTGCCCGCCTTCTTCATTCGAAGCCCTCGCTTCACAAGATCGGGATGCGAACGAGCCATCTCAAGCCCGCTGTCGAATCCTAAAAAATCAGGACCTTGGAGCATATAGATATGCAGGACATGACTTTCGATCCATTCCCCGCAATAGAGGAGTCGACGGAGATCTCGAATGCCTTGTGAAATTTTCACACCGAAAATCGGTTCCAAGGCATGGACCGCACTCATTTGATAGGCCACGGGACAGATGCCGCAAATCCGTGCCACGATATCGGGCACCTCGTTGACGTGGCGTCCCTGCAGAAAGGCTTCGAAGAAACGTGGAGGCTCGAAGATACGGAGCTGAACATCCTGGACCTGACCATCCTGGACCGTGACATGCAGGGCGCCCTCTCCCTCCACCCTCGCCATCATGTCGATTTTAATGGTTCTAGATTTATCGGGATTCCCAGGCATCGCTTTCCTTCTGGAAAGGTTGAACCGATCCATTGATTCCTCGAAACCGGCGGACCATTTCCACGGGAATGAGTTGAAGATGCTCATGAAATTGTTTCGCCAGTGAAGCGGTATTCGGTGGCACTCCGGGAATCACGGAATCCTGTTCGGCGGGGCCAAAACAGCCATAACACTCCCGGCCCATAGCGGGGCAGATGGCCCCACACCCGGTGCGTGTGACAGGTCCAAGACAGGGCATGCCCTTCGCGATCAGGACGCAAATGTGCCCCTGTCGTTTACAGTCCAGGCATACGCTATGTGTGGGAATGCGGGGTGTCACTCCCCTTAGTAAATCGGTCAGGACTCGAAGCAGTTGCTGCTTATCGATCGGGCATCCCCACAATTCATAGTCCACTTTGACGTGTTCGGAGATGGGAGTCGACGTGCTCAGGCTGTGGATGTATTCGGGGCTGGGGTACACCGCCTGCTTGAAGGCTTCCACATCGGCCCAGTTCCGAAGGGCCTGAATGCCGCCCGAGGTGGCACAGGCGCCAATAGTTATCAAGGTCGTTGTCTGTTGACGGAGATCGAGAACTCGAGGGAGATCCTCAGGACAGGTAATGGAGCCTTCCACAAACGTAATATCATACGGGCCAGGCTGCATATTGCTGGAGGCTTCGGGAAAATAGGCGATGTCGAGGGCCTCTCCCAAGGCCAGCAGATCGTCTTCCATATTCAGAATGCTTAGCTGGCAACCGTCACAAGAGGCAAATTTCACCACCGCAATCCGGGGGCGAGCCCTGCTTGAAGGATTCTGAGTTGCTTCAGTTGAATCGGGCATATTCATTGGCTCATCTTCTTCTAAATTTCCCACTTTAAAAAAGCGGGACGAGGGGGATTTCCTTTTTCTTTTTCCGGGTCATCCCCGACGTCTTTATTCGGGAATCCACTCCCCCTGCTGTCATTCCCGACATTGTTAATCGGGAATCCATCTTTTGCTAGATCATCTTTTTATTCTCGGTTTACACCCCCACTTTCCCAAAAAACGGCACCACCCGGTCCAATCGCATCACCGGCCCGTCCTTGCACAGAAAGAACGGCCCAAGCTGACAATGTCCGCAGAGCCCGATGCCGCATTCCATATGCCGTTCCAACGACACATACATGGAGTCGGGACGCAGGCCCTGATGGGATAAAATATTGCAGGCAATCCGTATCATAATCTCCGGTCCGCACATCATGACCAGCGTGTTGTCAGGGTTCAACTGCAGTTGGTCAAACAATTCGGTGACCACACCCACATGACTATGCCAGGTCTTGCCGGGTTCATCGCTGGTCAGCAGCACCTGTGTGCGGGGTTCATGTCGCCAGACATCGAAGCGTTCCCGGTAGAGCAAATCGTGAGGGGTCTTCACCCCGTGGAGAATGGTCATGGCCCCATACTCCTCTCGCCTCCGGAATATGTACTCAATCGC
>JAOTTP010000030.1 GCA_029864405.1 Nitrospirota bacterium | reverse complement strand
TTTTTGGGGATTTTTGTACCGGCGAAATCTGGGGATTTCGCGACGGTCAGACCACACGACTGTTGGATACGGATTTACGCATTGCGTCTTTTGGGGAAGATCGTGGAGGAGAACTCTATGTGATCGACTATCAAGGCAAGATTTTTCAGATCGCACCCAGCGCCCCGGCTTCATTGCCCTAGGAGCCTGTCGGACTTTGGGGATCGAGAGCGAAAAGGTGGCTGAGCGAGGCCAGATTTTGACGATTTTGCTGGCCCATAGTGGGACTATGGTCCAAGGAAGCGGCGAAATATGGACCGCTTAGACACTTTTGCAGCCGATTCATCCGAAGTCCGACAGGCTCCTAGACCACCATTAAAATTTTTGGATCTTCCGGAACAATTCGACTTCATCAAGAGCTTTTCCAACACCATACACCACGGAGGTCAAGGGGTCTTCCACCGTAATAATAGGAAGATTCGTTTCTTCCTGAAACCGTGTGGCGAGGCCCGGCAACAATGATCCCCCCCCTGTGATCACCACGCCCTTATCGATAATATCTCCGGCCAACTCCGGCGGCGTATTTTCCAAGGCGTTTCGTAAGGCATTCACAATGGCATGAATAGGGTCTTCCAACGCTTCTCGAATTTCAGAATCATTCACCACCACTGTCCTTGGAATACCCGAAATCATGTCCCGCCCTTTAACCATCATCGTTTTGGCTTGTTCCATCGGATAGGCAGACCCGACTTCGATTTTCACCCGCTCCGCCATGTGCTCACCGATGAGCAGGTTGTACCGTCGTTTGATATAGCTCATGATGGCATCATCCATGGAATCACCCGCGACTTTGACGGACTCGCTGCAGACAATGCCCCCAAGGGAAATGACGGCAATATCGGTGGTGCCGCCTCCAATGTCGACCACCATGTTCCCAGAAGGTTCCGTGATCGGTAACCCCGCACCAATCGCGGCCGCTACCGGCTCTTCAATGAGATAGACTTCCCGGGCGCCGGCTTGAGTGGCCGATTCACGAACAGCTCGTTGCTCAACTTCGGTAATGCGGGATGGCACACCAATAATACAGCGAGGCCGCACAAACGCCCGCCGGTTATGCGCTTTGGTGATAAAATAATGCAGCATGCGCTCCGTCATGGCGAAATCGGCAATGACCCCTTCTTTGATCGGCCGGATCGCCACAATATTTCCCGGCGTCCGTCCTACCATGCGTTTGGCTTCGACGCCCACGGCCAACACCGTGTTCGATTGCTTGTCGATGGCCACCACCGAGGGTTCACTCAGGACAATGCCTTTCCCACGAACATACACCAGTGTCGTCGCCGTTCCTAAATCGATGGCTAAATCACTCGAAAACCACCCTAGAATATCACTCAACCCTGGCATGAGCCCCCCATGTGGAAAGACGGTTGATTCAGGAAATGCCGATCAGGCTAGAGCCTGTTCGGCACTACCGACATATATCGGAACACCATTTGTCAAAATAAAGGAATATCGAGAAAATGTTCAGGAATGTTTTTGTAACCAAGAAGCCACCGGCTTCTTCCTTGAAACCAAGCTCCTGATCAACCATTCAGGGAGCGGGAATTCCCACATCTCCATCTGGACGGAACGGATTGCCCGAGAGGAGGAACATGAGACATTGGGCCTAGCTGTGGCCCGGCACAGGCTAGGCGATCATCGTGTCCATGTCAAGAGTACAGAGGAGCGATTTCTGAGATCGTGATTCAGGCACGCGCGCCTCACCGTCGCCTCAGACGCGTCACACACTTGCTCTGGAGGCTGGGTATGGTATAAGAAGAGGAACATTTTTTCAGTCCTGCTCGCATAATCCTCTGGAGGAAGAGTTACCTCGATCGTGTCTAAAAAAGTCTTTTTGATTGTCATCGTCCTGGCTCTTCTCGCCATTTACCTGGGATTAATTGGGAACGCACGATGGGGGGATTCCACCGCCCCTGAAATCTCTCTCGAGCAACCGTTCGAGCAGGTTGGCCCGACCACACCCCTGGTTCTTCGTATTCATGATACTGGAACCGGCCTTCGCGACATCTCCGTTCGCATCATTCACAACTTGGAAACCTTCAGCCTCGCCGACCAATCCTTTCCTTCTGCCGGATGGCTTTCGGCAACCGGGGGACAGGACCATGAATTCACGCTGGACGTTATTCCCTATGCCAAGGGGGACCTGCCTCGACGACAAGGCCAGGCTCAACTCATTGTGACCGCGCGGGATTATTCCTGGCGAAACTGGTTTGAAGGCAACGGGCAACGGCTGGAGAAGGAATTTACCCCACAATTTACACCACCGCGGTTGGAACTCCTGTCACCCCCAACCACCATTGTGCAAGGTGGAGCGGGAATCGTCCGGTATCGAGTGATCCCGGAAGTGTCTATTCACGGGGTGAAGATTGGAACGGCCTTCTTCCCGGGATACCCCGCACCGGACAAAGCCGGCATGTTTGCCTTCATCGCCTTTCCTTATAATTTGCCGTCCACGACACCGATTCAAGTCATCGCGGACGACGGGTATGGCAACACGGCCCTCATGGATGTGAATTTCAAGGTCAAATCTCAAGCCTGGCGTACTCGCTCCATCACTATTTCCGACTCATTCATTCGTAAAACCGTCCCCTCAATCCTGGCCCAAACTCCTGAATTACAGAGCCTAGGCGATCCGCTGAAGGATTTTCTTCTGGTCAACGACACGTTACGCAAGATGAATAGCGCCACCATTACCAATTTGGCCAAAACCAGCCGCCAGGAATTTCTCTGGAAAGGGGCGTTTCGCCAACTGTCGGGCTCCCAGGTCGAGGCCTCTTTCGCCGATCACCGCAAATATACGTATAACGGACAGGTCGTCGATACCCAGGATCATTTAGGATTTGACCTTGCCGTCACCCAGCATTATCCCGTCGAAGCCGCCAATCACGGAATCGTGATGTATGCCGGATACCTGGGAATTTATGGGAACACGATTATTCTGGATCATGGATACGGGTTGCTTTCCTTGTATGCCCATCTGTCCTCAATCGAAGTTAAACCTGGGGACGCAGTGATCTTGGGGCAACCTATAGGCAAATCAGGAACAACCGGTCTCGCAGCCGGAGACCACCTGCACTTTAGTTTGATTTTGCATGGCGAACAGGTGAATCCCACGGAATGGTGGGATCCGTTTTGGGTGAAAACCCGCATCAAGGACCAGTTAGGATTGCCTTCCCTTGTCAAATCAACGGACGAAGAACCGGAACCGCCCACAAAACGCTTAGGCCCCACACGCCCACCAGTCCAGTAATGTGATAAGACGGCTCAACCTTCCGAGATCCTGATTCCCCCATGAATTTCAAGACCTTCTGAGTCATCAAAGGATACGAACGTATGGCCAAACGAACCCGGTCCGGCACCGACTCTTCCAACAATAACCCTTCGGAGATCATCCCGGTTCCATTGGATGAGACCACGCGGCAACGCTATCTCAATTATGCGCTCTCGGTCATTACCTCTCGAGCCCTTCCCGATATCCGGGATGGATTGAAACCGGTGCAGCGGCGCATTTTGTTTTCCATGTTTCACAACCATCGCCTCGTGCCTGACCGGCCACCCATCAAGAGCGCCAAAGTTGTGGGGTCGGTCATTGGTGAATGGCATCCACATGGGGACGCGGCGGTCTACGACGCGATGGCCCGAATGGCCCAACCCTGGTCCTTGCGCAACACCCTGGTCGATGGCCATGGAAATTTTGGCAGCCAGGACGGGGACCGCCCCGCCGCCTATCGCTATACCGAAGCCCGTCTGACGCCCCTCGCACTCGAACTGCTGAACGAACTCAATAAAGACACCGTCGATTTCCAACCCAATTACGACGGCAAAGCGGAAGAACCGCTGGTACTCCCCGCCCGCTTTCCCAATCTGCTGGTGAATGGATCAACAGGAATTGCCGTGGGGATGGCCACCAATATCCCGCCCCATAATTTAGGAGAAGTGATCGAGGCCGCGATTGCCTTGATTGCGAATCGGGATGCCTCCATTTCCGATCTCATGAAATATCTCAAGGGTCCGGACTTCCCGACAGGCGGCGAAATCCTGAACAACAAGACCGAAATCCGGGAAATATACGAAACAGGACAAGGGTCGATCCGGCTGCGTGGAGAGTATGAAGTCCGGGCATTGGATCAGGGGAAATCGGCCATTCTCATTACCTCCATTCCCTTTGCCGTCGATAAATCCACGATTGTGGAACGGATCGGCGAATTAATCATCACCAAAAAGGTGCCGCAGTTAGTGGATGTCCGGGATGAATCCACGACAGAAGTCCAGATTGCGCTTGAGACACAAAAGGATGCCGATCCCCATTTGGCGATGGCGTATCTCTTTAAAAATACGCCCCTCCAAAATAACTTTTCCGTCAATTTGACCTGCCTGGTTCCGGTACCCGGATCGACCGTGGCCCGTCCTGACTGTCTGAATCTCAAACAGATGCTGGAACAGTTCATCGACTTTCGCTTTGTCACCGTCAAACGGCGATTCACCTATGACTTACAAGTACTGGAACGGCGAATCCATATCTTGAATGGATTCAAACTGATCTTTGACTCCCTGGACCAGGTACTCAAGATTATCCGGCAAAGTGAGGGCAAAGCTGATTCTGCCGAAAAACTCCAACAACGGTTCGGACTGGAACCCATCCAAACCGACGCGATTTTGGAAACGCCCATCTATAAATTATCCCGAACCGAAATCAAGAAGATGCTGGATGAGCTGGCAGACAAGCTGCGCCAGGCCAAAGACCTCAAAATTCTTCTGGCTTCCAATACAAAATTATGGGATGTGGTGAAACAAGAATTAGAGGAAGTCGCCACGACTTTTGGCGACAAACGTCGCACCAAAATCGGTCGGCGGCAAACCGAGGAAGTTGAATTCGATCCGGACGCCTTCCGGGTCAAAGAAGACGCAATTATCACCGTTTCGACGGATGGATGGATCCGGCGGGTCGGCCTCATTAAAGATCTCTCCAAAGCCAGGGTTCGGGAAGGCGATCAGGTGATGACGATTTTAGGCGGGAGCACCCTTGAATCGGTGGTGTTCTTTTCGAATTATGGCAGCGCCTACTCCATTCGCATCGGCGATATTCCACCAGCCCGAAGTGGATTTGGAGACCCGGTACAAAAGCTCTTCAAATTCAAAGATGGCGAACGTATCATTGACGGGTTGAGCTTCGATCCGCGTATGCGGACAACAGGACAGTCCTCCCTTCCACCGTCAAAAGGTCCCTCCTTGCCACTCTTCGACAGCATGCCGACTGGCACATACGGCGAAGCCGTCGCCATGACCTCAAGCGGGATGGGGGTCCGGTTTGAGCTCGGCACCTTCCAGGAGCCTTCGACTCGTCTGGGCCGGAAGTTTTGCAAACTCAAGGAAGGGGAAGAAGTCGTCGGGGTCAGCCATATCACAGCTCCCCTGAAAAAAACCGTGGTGGCCGTCGTCTCCGCTCGAGGACGAGCCTTGCTCTGTCAGGCAGAGGAGATTGCTCAATTGGCGGGACCCGGCCGTGGAGTTATTGTTCTGAAATTAGACCAGAACGATACCGTGATTGGATTTGCCTTATTGTCATCCAAAGAAGAGGAACTGGTCCTCCTCAAAGAAGACGGTGGAACCCTTCCCGTCTCTCTTCGCAAGAACCAGGTGGTTGGACGAGGAGGAAAAGGGCATCCCTTGTTCAGGCGTGGGCGCCTGACCGGCATGGTTCCTGCTGAATTGACCATTCCGCTCTTTCAAACCGAAGTCACCCCCTAGGAGCCTGTCTAACCACACAATGGACCTGTTGACCTTTTTGATTCCTATTCACTCACGAGGATCCGTTCATGGGTAAAACATATGATGCCAGTGACATCGTGGTGTTGGAGGGGATTGAGCCCGTCCGACGCCGCCCCGCCATGTATATCGGAGGCACCGATAAGACGGGCCTGCACCACTTAGTCTGGGAAATTCTGGATAACGCCATTGATGAAGTCATTAATGGCTACGCCACCCACATCATCGTGGAACTGGATAAATCCCGTGAAGGTCTTCGCATCACGGACAACGGCCGTGGCATTCCGGTGGACAAACATCCCACACACAAAAAATCCGCGTTAGAAATTATCATGACGACCCTACATGCGGGAGGAAAGTTTGACACGGGAAGTTACATTCATTCCGGCGGATTACATGGAGTCGGCGCCTCGGTCGTGAATGCCCTGTCCCGTCACCTGGAAGTTCAGGTGAAACGTGACGGGAAGGAATGGGAACAGACCTATCAGGCCGGAGCGCCCCAAGGTCCCGTCAAAGCCTTGGGCAACGCCCGAGGAACCGGGACCTCGGTGTATTTTCGGCCGGATCCCAAAATCTTTGGCAAATCTATTCAATTCGATCCTGCCGTGTTACAGGAGACGTTGGATGCCAAGGCCTATCTCCACAAAGGGCTTAAGCTCACTTTCAAAGATGGAACCACGGGAGAAACCCACCAGTTTCAGCACGAGCAGGGCATCCAGGAATATCTGCGCAAATTGGTTGCGGATCGCGGTCGAAAAACCACAGTCGATTTCGTGTTTTACCTGGACCGCCAATTAAAAAATGGCGCATCAGGCCCTGAAGGAGCTGCACAGGGGCTGAAGATGGAAGTGGCCTTGCAATGGACCGATGAACCCGCCGAATTCGTCAAAAGTTATGTCAATGGCGTGGCCACTCCGAATGGGGGCACGCATGAAATGGGATTACGTGGCGGCATCGTGAAAGCCGCACGCAATTACATCGACACCCACAATCTCACGCCCAAGGGCCTTTCCCTGCAAGCCGAAGATATTCGCGAGGGCATGGCGGCCGTACTGAGCGTGCTCGTCCTCCACCCGCAGTTTCAGGGACAAACGAAGGAACGCCTCAATAATCCGGAAGTGCAGGCGCAAGTGGATAGTCTTGTCCGACCGGCCCTTGAAACCTATCTCAACGAAAATCAAAGTATTGCCGAAACCCTCGTGGGTCGCATGATCCTGGCCGCACGAGCCCGTGAAGCCTCTCGTGAAGCCTCCAAAGCCGTGATGCGGAAGTCGGCCATTAGCCATCGCCTCAATCTGCCGGGGAAACTGGCTGACTGCCAGAGCACGGATCCAACCATCAGCGAACTGTTTATCGTCGAAGGCGATTCCGCAGGCGGGACGGCGAAACAAGGCCGGGACTTAAAAAATCAGGCCATTCTTCCCATTCGGGGGAAAGTGCTGAACACGGAAGAGCTCACCCTGGCCAAAGTGGTGGAAAACAAAGAGCTAGCCGATGTGGTGAAAGTCTTGGGTTGTGGAATCGGAAAAGACTTCGATCTCAAGAAACTCCGGTATCATAAAATCATTTTGTTGATGGACGCCGATATTGACGGCTATCACATCAGCACGCTGCTGCTGACGTTTTTCTTCCGGCACATGCCGGATCTCATCCGGCAAGGCCATGTCTACATTGCCCAACCACCTCTCTACCGAATTGAAATCGGGAAAGAAATCTACTGGGCCGGCACCGACGAGGATAAGGAGCGCATCTTGGCCGGGGCCCGCAGCAATGCCAAACCGACCATTAGCCGCTTTAAAGGGTTAGGGGAAATGTTTCCTCAACAGCTCAAAGTCACTACCTTGCACCCCGCCACCCGTCGTTTGCTCAAAGTCGAACTTGTAGACGAACTCCACACCGACCGGACCTTTCAGGATTTAATGGGCAAACGGACCGAAGCCCGGTACGAATTTCTCATGGCCAACGCCGGGTTGGCCGACAACCTCGACGTGTAACAACCCGTCAGGCGTGAACAGAGACGGGGAAGAAGCCTACCCGTCAAGGTAAGTGGGGAACTTCTTGTTCCACTCACCGCTTACAGTGTTACACTCGCCTACATGAAGACAGACATGGCCCAACAGGAAACCAAAACAGCTCTTGAGCAAGTCAAACAGTATCACGAGCAAACCAAGCATGAGTTCAACCGGTATGCCCGCTCGTTAGGACATTTGGATTGGGCGAATCAGCCCAATCCCTTCCGACGTTTCGATGGCGCTCCGCTCACCGCGCTTCCTCATCTCACACTCGACGAAGACCCGCTTTCTCCACCGTATGAGTCTCTCTTTCATCCCCACTCGATCCCCTCACAACCCATCACCCTCAACACCCTCTCTCGCTTCTTTGAATATGGGTTATCACTCACGGCGTGGAAAGCTTACAACGGTACCAGCTGGGCACTGCGGAGTAATCCTTCCAGCGGCAACCTCCACCCCACGGAGGGCTATGTGTTTTGCCGCTCTCTGTCTCAACTGGAGCTGAAACCAGGGCTCTACCACTATGCCCCGAAGGAACATGCCCTTGAACACCGTTGGGCCCTTCCTCCTGAACTCGCCCAATCAGTCCTCCAAGGCATACCTTCTGAAGGATTTCTAGTAGGCCTCACTTCTATTCATTGGCGGGAAGCCTGGAAATATGGAGAACGGGCCTTTCGATACTGCCAACATGATATCGGTCATGCTATTGGCACCTTGCGAATTGCCGCGGCGACCTTAGGCTGGAATCTGCTGGTGTTGAGTGGCACCACAGATGAGACCATCGCACGGCTCTTGGGTCTGACCCGACCGCAGGATTTCCCACAAGCTGAACGGGAATACCCGGAATTGCTGGCGGCCGTCTGGCGCGGAGATTTTCATCCCCCTCCCACGCTGACACTGGCATTTCCCGATCCCGAAGATTCAGTGTTGTCATCCGGAGAGTGGAAAGGCACCGCCAACCGGTTGAGCAAAGATGAACCAGTCCTGTGGGAAATTATCGATACGGTCACAGACGCGTCCTGGAAATCATCCCAAGAACCCGAACGCATGGCCTTTCATGCCCCAACTGCCCCCACAAGCGAACGTGAAGGGATTAGGCCTGAACCCCTGGCTGGGCACATCATCCATCAACGACGGAGCGCAGTCGCATTCGACGGACGCACAAGCCTTCCTGCCGATCGTTTCTTCACCATGCTACAACGGATTATGCCAAGGGGAGGCTTGCCTCTACCGGATCGCCCCATGCCTTGGGATGCCATTCCCTGGGAACCCACAATTCATCTCGTGCTGTTCCTTCACCGCATAGACGGCCTCCCGCCTGGTTTGTATTGGCTCAATAGAAATCCAGAACACCGGGACATCCCGTTGTTCAAAAGCGCGATGCACGAGCAGTTTGTCTGGTCGACTCCTGAAGCATGCCCGTCCAATCTTCCGCTCTACCTTTTAGAAGAAGGCAACGCCCAAAACCTGGCCAAACAACTCAGTTGCGGACAGGACATTGCCGGTGACAGTGCCTTTGCACTTGGGATGGTCGCAGAATTCGACGACCGCTTAGAAACGTTTGGCCCGTGGTTTTACAAACGGTTGTTTTGGGAAACCGGGCTAATCGGCCAAGTACTCTATCTAGAGGCGGAAGCCGCTGGAATCCGGTCAACGGGTATCGGCTGTTTTTTTGATGATCCGGTGCATCGAGTCCTCGGGTTTCATCCCCAAACAAAATGGCAATCACTTTATCATTTCACGGTTGGCGGACCACTTGACGATGGTCGGCTCACGACATTGCCGCCCTACGGCCCTCATGTCACCTGAATGCCCCTATGACACCAAAGGCTCCGAACCCCTTACCGAGAGTGTTTTTTGATCGGCCAACGTTGAAAGTTGCGCAAGAATTGTTGGGGAAGGTGCTGATCAAGCAGACTCCAAACAACCTCATTCAGACAAAAATTGTGGATGCGGAAGCCTATGTTGGACCGAAGGATAAAGCCTGCCATGCCTCCAAAGGTCGAACGAAACGGACAGAAATCATGTTTGGCCCCGCTGGATTCACCTATGTGTATTTGATTTATGGAATGTACCACTGCCTCAATATTGTGACTGAACAAAAAGAATATCCTGCAGCGATCTTAATTCGAGGGCTGGAAATCCTAGGAGAAGATCATTTGCCAGATTTGCCTAGGCGCCTCGACGGTCCTGGCCGGGTCTGCCGATTTTTAGAAATTGATCGCACACACAACGGCCTGGATGCCACGCTCGGCACGACTCTTTGGATCGAAGATCATGGCCTGTTCGTTTCACGAAATCAGATTCAGACTCTTCCGCGAATCGGCGTCGACTATGCGGGAGAATGGGCAAAAAAATTGTGGCGGTTCTGTCTGCCGGCTCCACCTCCCCCAAAGACACGTCGAATCACACCAAAGTGAGTGATTTCGAAACCTTTTGCCAATATCTTGAACAAGATAGACCGTCTACGTTACGCTAGGACGTCAAAAACATGTTGGCTACGTCCCGTAACCCACATGATGCAACTCGCTTCTCATTTCCACGAACAATAAAGGAGGAAGACAATGGGCAATCCGCTCGATACGATCTCTGGCACCATCACTGCTGGCTTTGTGTTGACTGTGGTCCTGTATGGCCTGGTCAAAATGCTGGTGTGACACCTCATCACCTCCGAATGTTTATTTAATCACCTAACGAATACGAGGACATCTTATGGAAAGTTTATTAGCGTGGGGACATTACCTCGCGGGCATTACCTGGATTGGAATTCTGTACTACTTTAATTTCATCCAAGTGCCATTTCTCAAAGTCGTCACACCCGAAACCAAGGCTGAGGCTTTTAAGCACCTGGTGCCCAATGCGCTCTGGTGGTTTCGCTGGGGAGCCCTGTTCACCTGGGTGTTTGGCGCCGCCTTACTGATGAATCAGCATCGTATGGGAAGTGCCTTTTTACTGCAGGGACCGGATGCCGTGATCGGCATGGGCGCCTGGCTGGGGACCATTATGTTACTGAACGTGTGGGGAATCATTTGGCCCAATCAGAAGAAAGTCCTTGGGCTCAAGGAAGCGACGCCCGAAGAAAAAGCCAAGGCCGGACGGATGGCCCTCTTGGCGTCCCGCACCAATACCATGCTGTCCATCCCCATGCTGTTCTTTATGGCCAACTCCGGCCATGCTTCCGGTTTGTTCTGACCTCAATCATCCATTCATATCGAATCCGCATCACGACAAAAGCCGGGGTCAAAAGACCCCGGCTTTTTCTTTACGGGCACACGCTTCTCCCTCTGCAGACCGGCAAGAGAGCACGGTAAAGGCAACTAATCCTGCACCACGATGTGGGTATCCGTTTCTTCAACGCCCGGGATCGTGTGGATCTTGGCCATGATGAGATTGGACAGTGCGCGATCATCGGGCGCATTCACCAGACCAAAGATATCCGGCTGACCGAAACACGCATGAGCTTGTTCCACGCCAGGAAGAGCTTTGAGGGTTTCTAAGACATCTTGGGTTTTTCCTGCTTTGACTTTCATGAGAATATACGCTTTGGCTGCCATACACACCTCCTTGATGAATGCGGATCAGGTTGCAGTGGTTCAATCAATCACAAATTCGGTTTCTTTCGCCAAACTCCATGTACGATCATTTCGAATTGGCGAATGGTTTCGAGTATACCTTTTTACCATAGATGGAAGATGGCTTCCATGCTCTCCCCCCTCACTTTCCCAAAAACTTATCACTTCAATCGAGGTTGCGGACGCCCTGGCACCCTCAGGTAGGATGGGTGAGTCTTCCTCCCGTATCCTGCTTCACCTTTCATGGAGATATTGTGCCTCGCATTGTGTCGTTGATTCCCAGCGGAACCGAAATGGTCTGCGCATTAGGCTGCCGTACTCAGCTTGTCGGTCGGTCCCACGAATGCGATTTTCCCTCTGACATCACCCATCTGCCTGTTTGCACTCAATCCATGGTGGATGCTGAGGGAACCAGCCAAGCTATTCATGCCCAGGTCTCCCAACGTCTTCATGTAGCCCTTTCCCTGTATGAGGTCTTGGTCGACCGGATACAGGCCTTACAACCGGATGTCATCGTGACCCAAACCCAGTGTGAGGTGTGTGCGGTCAGTGCTGACGACGTACAGCGGGCTCTTCACGATTTGGTGGGGTCGTCCCCCACATTAATTTCCTTGGGTGCCCAGGATTTATCAGGAATTTGGGAGGATCTAACCCGAGTGGCGGAAGGCTTGGGACAGCAAGCTGCGGGACAGGCGTTTTTAGCGCAGGCGAAAAACCGCATCGACGAAATTTTTCAACGCTGCCAGCAAGGGCCTTCTCCCCCCACAGTCGCCTGCATCGAATGGATGGAACCGCTTATGGCTGCCGGCAACTGGGTACCCGAACTGGTTCATCTGGCCGGAGGGCAATCGGTGTTTGGACGGCCGGGAGAACATGCTCCCTGGATAACCTGGGAAGGCTTGGCGGCCTCGGATCCGGATTTCCTGGTTTTGATGCCTTGTGGATTTTCCATGGCTCGCATTCAAGAAGAAATGCCAGTAATGACATCCCATCCTTTTTGGCCACAGTTACGAGCGGTGCAAAATCAGAATGTGTACCTGACGGATGGGAACCAGTTTTTCAACCGTCCGGGACCGCGCCTGGTTGAATCCCTCGAAATTTTAGCTGAGATCCTTCATCCCACCCATTTTCAGTTTGGGCACGAAGGCCAAGGATGGCGGCAGTGTGTTACTAAAGAACGTTAAATATCTCTAAGGCGCGATTCACTGAAGTACGGACCCTCCCAATTTCGTCTTTGCTTTGCTTGCCCCGGTGCAGTCGGCGGACTTCGGTTGACCCCCTCGTGAGATGTTTGTTAAATAGTAATTATTCTTAAATAGGAATGAAATGGATATTTCTTTTAATGACATTAAGCAGAAGTTCCAGGGATGCGGATTGAAAACGACTCCGCAGCGAACTGCCATTTATGACGCACTCCTCCGCAGTACTGCTCATCCGACAGCGGAAGATCTCTTTGCCCAAGTAGCTCCGCAATTTCCCATGATGTCTCTGAACACCGTCTACTACACACTTGGGGTCTTGCGTACCTCCGGGTTGATTCATGAAGTTAATATTGGCCATGCCCGGGCTCGATTTGATGCCAACCTGTCTCCCCATCACCATTTGATTTGTTTGGGGTGCCAAGCCATTGTCGATGTCATGGATCCCCGATTAAATCGCCTGACCTCCCCAGCCGGCATTCCCAAAGATTTTGAAATTACCAGTCATCAAGTCGCCTTCCGTGGGCTTTGCGGCTCCTGTCGCCGCCACACCGGGCGCTCAATCAACCATTCATCATCGGGGTTACACCCCCACAACCGTCAAAGGAGGACTCCATGGGAAAAGCTCTTAAAGGCACGAAAAGCCACGAAAACTTAAAAGCGGCGTTTGCCGGCGAATCGCAAGCGAATCGGCGCTATTTATATTTCGCCCGACGCGCGGATATTGAAGGCTATACCGATATCGGCGGTCTGTTTCGTGATACTTCGGAAGCTGAAACCGGACATGCGTTTGGTCACTTAGACTTTTTAAAAGAAGTCGGTGATCCTGCCACCGGCGTGCCGATTGGCAACACCGAAGCCAATTTAAAAGCGTCGATTGAAGGTGAAACCTATGAATACACCCAGATGTATCCCGGTATGGCGAAAACCGCTCGGGATGAAGGCCTTGAGGAACTCGCCGAATGGTTTGAGACATTGGCCAAAGCGGAACGATCCCATGCGAACCGGTTCACGAAAGGGCTGGAAACTCTGAAACAGAGCTGATAGCTTCGGCATTATGACACATGGCGGCGGCTGATGAAAAAGGCTGCCGCCCTGCAATCACTCTTTCACAGACTCTCAAACGACGTCACAACCTGTGCCAAAATTTGACCTTATCACGCCCGGCTGGACGCGGTCTCAACTCGAATCCGAGACACGACGGATCTTCGATGTCTGTGACGGATGTCGACGATGCTTTAACTTGTGCCCGTCGTTCAATACCCTTATTGACCGGATTGATGAGTATGAGAGCGACTCAACGCAGTTCACTGCACATGATTTCACAAAGATTGAACAGGAATGCTATTACTGCAAACTCTGTTTCAACCATTGTCCCTATTCTCCCCCCCATCAATATGATCTGGATTTCCCCCGGCTCATGGCTGCCTGGAAAAAGCAACGGACGGCTGAGGGTGGCGCCACATGGCGTGACAAGTTCCTGATCCAAACCGATTTGATCGGAAAGCTGGGAAGCCTGACCGCGCCATTGACCAATTGGGCCCTTCGCACACCTTGGCTTCGTAGTCTGGTTGAGCGTACGGTTGGAGTACACAAAAACCGCCAAGTCCTTCCGTTTCAATCCCAGACCTTTACCCAATGGTGGGATCAGCGGAAGCCGGCTCCCGCACTTTCCCGCAGCCACGGAAAGGTAGCCTTCTTCCCAAGTTGCCTGGTGACGTATCAGGTGACTGATATTGGGAAAGCCGCCGTGCAAATTTTTGAGAAAAATGGCATTGAGGTCATGGTGCCTCCGGACCAGCAGTGCTGTGGGATGCCACGGTTTGACTTGGGTGATACCGATGGAATGGCCAAGATTGCCGAGTCTCAATATCGACTCTTTGCGCCGTATCTCGATCAGGGATATGACATCGTCATTCCAGCTCCCAGTTGTAGTCTGATGTTCAAACGGGAATACCCTTACCTCAAACCCACACCGGAAATGAAGCAATTGAGCGAACGCACGTTTGATCTTTGTGAATATTTGATGCGTCTCAAACGGGAAGGCAAGCTTTCCCTTGATTTCCAGTCCAATCCTGGACGCGTGGCCTATCAAATTCCCTGTCATTTACGTGATCAGAATATCGGCTTTAAATCAAAAGAATTGATGGAGTTGACCGGGGCCACGGTTCATCTGATCGAGAAATGTTCAGGCCACGATGGAGCCTGGAGTGCCAAGACTGAATTCTTTGATCTCTCGATGAAAATCGCCAAAAAGGCCGTGCGAGAAATTCAAGAGGAGTCTTTCGACGTCGTCGCCTCCGATTGCCCTCTGTCGGCACTACAACTGGACCAAGCGCTTCAAGCTGCACCAACTCAATCCACCCTTCATCCTATTCAAGTCGTTCGCAACGCCTATGGATTAACACCATGAACCTGCTCACACCGCAAGACCTCCTCTCAGCCGCTCAATATGAAGAAAACCGTGCGGCCATTCGTCAACGAATTATTGCGCTTAAAAAACGGCGCCGTATTTCTGTAGGGGAATTAGTGACACTCGTGTTTGAGAATCGCGAAACCCTGCTATTTCAAATACAAGAAATGATTCGAATTGAGCGCATTTTTGATCCCGGAAAAATTCAGGAAGAATGTGACGTGTATAATGCCCTGCTACCAGGTCGTGATGAATTGAGCGCAACACTGTTTATCGAAATCACCGATTCCGAAAAAATTCAATCGCTGCTGGATTCTTTTCAGAATATTGACCAGGCCGATACCGTGGGCCTCAAGGTTGGGGATACCTCAGTTTTTGCAAATTTTGAGGCCGGGCATAGCAAGGAAGATAAAATCAGTGCCGTGCATTTTGTGCGATTTTCCACCACCCCAACTTTTCGAGACCTCTTGGCCCAGGATGAAGTCCCTGCCTTTCTGACTATCCTCCACCCTCAATATCGTACAGAAGCCCCAGTTTCTCAGGAGTTGAGGCAGGAATGGCTCAAGGATCTAGAGTGATTCATCATTTTTGCCGTTCATGATTCCGCAACCTCGCAGTCCCTCTATAAATTGACAAGATGAAAAGTCGTGCTTTAAGATGTAAGTTCAATGTTGGACTCCTTTCAACCGATTGAAAGGAAAGATGAATCTACAAAAATTGTGTGATCATAAGGAGGATACAACAACTATGGTAACGATTACTGAGATCGCAGAGCAGAAAATTAAGGAACTGATTAAAGAAGAAGAGAATTCCGTCGGCTTGCGCATTTACGTCAAAGGCGGCGGTTGCAGCGGCTATCAATACGGAATGTCGTTTGAAGATAAAACCAGCGACGATGACACCATCATCGAAAAAGGCGACGTGAAGGTCATTGTGGATTCCCAAAGCGCCCCAATGCTCAGCGGCGCAGAAGTCGATTACGTTGATAGCCTGCAAGGGTCAGGATTTGCCATCAAAAATCCTCAAGCGAAGTCCACCTGCGGATGTGGAAGCTCGTTCTCGACCTAACAAATATTCTCTCAGAACCCTAACCAATTAGGGCTGGACTTGGACTTCCATAGGCAACCAAGATCCAGCCCTTTTTCTTTATAGAGACTTCATGCCCAAAGCGACCCTCACCAAACGTCTAGAATTTTGTTCATCCCACCGCTACCACAATCCTCAATGGGATAACGCAAAAAATTGTGCCGTCTTTGGTCCCTGCAATAATGTGAATACCCATGGCCACAATTATCTGCTGGAAGTCACATTACGTGGGAACATCGATCCTGTCACAGGGATGATCATCAATTTGTATGACTTAAAGCACATTTTGAATCAGGTCCTGGAACAATTTGATCATAAAAACTTAAATCTCGATACCCCATATTTTTCTGAACGAATTCCCACGACCGAAAATCTTGCAATCACCCTGTGGCACATTTTAGAAAAGCATCCAGACCTTCCTAATCCAGATGCACTTCGTCTTTATGAGGACGAAACCCTCTACGCTGAGGTGAACGCGAGCTTCATGGATGGGGATCACCAATCTTCCACCAGGGAATCGGCCTTAATCGCTCGACGCTATGCGTTTTCCGCAGTGCATCAATCCAGGACGGGTAATACTCAAGGGCATGATTATGATCTGTGGATTGCCACCAAGGGCCAAATTTCCGCCGACACCGGGCAGGTTATGAATTTACAGACAGTGGATCAAATCGTCAGAACCCAGGTCCTTACACGGTTTGACCAGCGAAATCTGAGCCAGGATCCGGCCTTTGCCAACATACCCGTTACAGACTCCGCGCTTGCAAAAGTCATCTGGGAAACACTGGAGCCCCACTTCCAAACACCCCCTCTCTACCGAGTCTCCGTGAGCCAGCAAACAGGTGCCATGGCTGTTTATTCTGTATAGCCTGAATCTCGAAACTCTTCACCGCCTTCAAAGCCGGGTATCTGACTCAACGGGTATACCCTGCTGGCCAAAATGAACCCTATTCAGGCCGGAACAAGAACCGGGGAGAGATCCCCTAAAACAAAATTAGGTTGGGATAGAGAAAGATTGCCGAATCAAGCTGGCCAATTCGGCGGTTTCTAATTTTCCCTCTTTGGTGAGCACAAGAGTTCCATTGGAAAAGAAATGGGTGGTGGGATACGTTTCAAATTGATGGCGTTTTTTAATGGCACGGCATCGTCCCGGAACATGCATTTTGGCCTTTCCAAATCGCACATTCGAATACTGTTGCGCAATGTCTGCAAGAACAGGGTCATACGCCTTACAAGGTTCACAGGTCGCAATGCCATAGACCACAACCGCAGCCGAAGCCTCCGTAAACCCTTCATAATTGTCATCACTCACATCTTCAACGATACCGGACATCACAGCCTCGCTGTCAAAGATTACAGACCGAAGGAGTAGGTTCAAGAACCAACCCCTTCGGTCAGACCATCCTCTGGATTATTTCAACTTCTTCAACGCTTCCAAAATTTCTTTGTCGTCACGAGCGGTTTTGATATCTTGAACCTTCGCATAGGCCACCTTTCCATTTTTATCCACAATGACGGTAGCCCGCTTTGAGCAATTCAACGGCTCAAAATATAATCCGTATGCCTTAGACACCGTCCGATGCATATCGGCGAGTAATTGATGCTTAAGATCTAAGGAATCGGCCCAAGCTTTGTGGGAAAAAAAGCTATCACAGCTTACACCAAAAATTTCGGCATTGACTGATCCAAAGTTGGGGAAATCATCGGTTAAACATTTATTTTCTCCGGTACAGACAGGGCTCCAATCCAGAGGATAAAATGCCAGAACCACGTTCTTTTTTCCGCGATAGTCGCTGAGCTTAATATCCTTTTGGTCTTGGTCTTTTAATGTAAAATCGGGGGCCACGTCTCCGACTTTAACTTCTGCGGCAACATCTGTAGACATGATTTCTCTCCTTCGTTGTAATGGAAAAGCTGAAAATTCACTTGACCTTTGGTGGTACCATGGGGTGAAAAAGTTTGTCAATCTGGCAGAAGACCTACAGAATTGTCCATTTAGCCCCTAAATGAAATTCCACACCCCGCACAGCTTAGCCGAGTAAAAGGTCAGCAAGCGTTCGGATGTGTTATCTTCCTTCCCTCTAACCTCAACACCCCCAGTCCCGAGATCGTTTGTAGGCCATGGCGGCATACCTGCCGTATGGACGAAACAGAAACCGACCTTGTGTTTTAGCCTATCTCGGGGTATCGTAAATAAAAGGTCAGTGAAATATTCTTCCTCTCTGATACCATCCAAAACGTTCTCAATTTCTATCCTGTCTTTGGTTATCTATCTCTATGAGTAAGATCCAGACTTTCTTTTCCCGGCTACGCGGCTGGTCCTGGCTTCGGATTGCAATGGTCACCACGTTTCTCGCCTTGTGTATCGGGGTAGGAAGCATTGCGGGAATTCTCTGGATTGCGACTCGCGACCTTCCCACGTTCGATTCCTTTCAAGACTACCATCCCAGTTTAGTATCAAGAGTCTATGCAGATAACGGTGAAATCATTGGGCAATTTTTCATCGAACGCCGTCTGTATACGCCCATCGACAAAATTCCTCAAGCCTTCACGCAAGCGGTTATTGCAACTGAAGATACTCGTTTTTTTGACCACCCTGGATTAGACATTGTCGGCATCGGCCGGGCGGCTTGGACCAATCTGAAAAAAGGTGGCCGTTTCCAAGGGGCTAGCACCATTACTCAACAATTGGCACGAGCCCTTTTCCTTTCTCCGGAACGAACGTATCAGCGAAAAATCAAAGAGCTCATTCTCGCAGTAAAAATGGAATGGGTGCTGACCAAAGAGCAAATTCTAGAAATGTACTTAAACCAAATTTATTTTGGCCATGGTGCCTATGGAGTGGCAGCCGCCGCCTTAACGTATTTTGATAAAAACGTATCTGATCTGAATCTTCCCGAAGCAGCATTTTTGGCTGGTCTTCCCAAAGCCCCCAACACGTATTCTCCCTATCGGAATCCGGATCTAGCTAAATCCCGTAAAGAATTAGTCTTGGGTCGCATGGTGGAAGCCGGATATATCACTGAGGAGGACGCCCAAGCCGCCATGGCCACGACATTGTCCTACCGCCATCAGTCCATCGAACCTATCGCGGCCTATTTCCTCGAAGAAGTCCGCCAGCACTTAGTGGATCGGTACGGAGAAACGCTCGTGTATAAGGGTGGGCTGCAAATATACACCACCTTAAACATTGCCATGCAAAAAAGTGCGGAAGAAGCAGTTCGAACAGGCCTCCGTCAATTGGATAAACGTCAAGGCTGGCGCGGACCGATAGGACATGTTGACTTTACCAAAGATTTCACGCCTCCCGATACCTTTCCGGAGTTACAGAACCCGAAGTTTGCTTTTGTCCATGGCCTATACCGAGCTCTTGTCACAAAAGTAACCAAGCAATCTGCTCAAATCTTGATTGGAAATACCTATAAAGGCTCTATCATATTCGAGGATATGCGCTGGGCCCAACGCCGATTAGAGAAAACCGGGGACGTGGGAACGGCGGTCGTCCGTGATAAGGCCTTTCCTCCCCAACTCTTGAAGGTTGGGGACATCATTGAAGTCGCCCCGAAGAAAGGCACTGTCGAGTCCGGGGAATTTGTCTTAGAGCAAACTCCACTCGTGGAAGGTTCCCTCATCGCCATGGATCCCAGGACGGGGGCCGTTCAAGCCATGGTGGGAGGGTATGACTTTACTCGTAGTCAGTTTAACCGTGCAGTCATTGCCCGTCGACAACCCGGTTCAGCCTTCAAACCACTCATTTATGCTTCGGCGCTCCAACAAGGCCTGACGCCGGCAACCCTGATTCTCGATGCCCCCGTGGTATATGAAGACGAGGATTTAGACCGGGTATGGAAACCAGAAAATTATGAAAAACGCTTTTTTGGGACAATTACCCTCCGTGAAGCGCTGCGTCATTCCCGAAACGCCGCAACCGTGAGATTGCTTGAACAAATCGGAGTTCCCGAAGTCGTCAATATCGCCAGCAACTTAGGAATTCGAAGTCCGCTCAGCCAGGACCTCTCCTTGGCTTTGGGATCTTCCAGCGTGACCCTCCAAGAAATTACCTCCGCGTATGGTGTCTTCGCGGATCAAGGGTTGTGGCTTGAGCCTTACCTGATTACTCATGCAAAGAATCCCAACGGCGAGATCTTAGAACAGCATCTGTTCGAACCTCGACAAGCGATGACCAAGGAAAACGCCTATTTGATTACCAATATGCTGATGGATGTCATTCAAAGCGGAACCGGGAGACTCGCCAAATCTATTGGCCGTCCATTGGCCGGGAAAACCGGAACCACGAATAGTTATAACGATGCGTGGTTTGTCGGGTATGCACCGAATTTGACGACAGGGGTCTGGGTGGGATTTGATGGGGTTCGCACACTCGGCAGATTGGAATCCGGAGCGCATGCGGCCCTTCCAATTTGGACCTGGTTCATGGATCAGGCGCTTCGAAACTCGCCCGTCATGACCTTTCCCATCCCTAGTGATATTCAATTTGCACAGATCGACACCACAACTGGTGACTTGCCATCCAAGACCAGTCAACACATCGGCACGGAGGTGTTTCGCAAAGGAACGGAGCCTGGAAAGGCGGCCCCTCAGAAAGCTAATCCTATGGATTTCTTTGAGTTCGACCGGATGAATTCAGAATCCGCCAACCAGCTTCCTTTATTTTGACAGATTTTTTGGTAGGTCCGAATGACAAACCCTTCGCACGCTCAAGACTGAGCGTCCTGATACTCCTCATACCAGGCCATTTGAATGGCCTCCAGCTTTTTTTCATTTGACGTTTTGGGATCGTCTTTAAATTCAGGAAGTGCAACCACCCACGCATGTAAATCCGTAAACCTGACCGTTAACGGATCAAGATCGGGATGCTCTTCCTGCAACCGAATGCCAATATCTTCGACATCTCCCCACATGAATTCCTGAGCCATAAGTTCTTCCCCTAGGTTTAATGGAATCTTCTCATGCCGAAACTCCCTGGCACACATTTCTAGGGATTATTTGATGACATCGGATAACTTCTTACTTTCGAGCGCTTCTTTCAACGTGGCGTCCATCAACACTTCGGCCAAATGGTGGGTTACTTTTTCAACTTCCGCAATTTTCGTCCGTATCACCCGATGGTCATCGCCTTCATTGACTTCACTAAGCTGTTGCAGAATTCGGCGAATGCCTTCGATTTCCTTGTCATTAATTAAATTCGTTGCGCGCACCAAAGCTTTCTCCGTCGCCACAATGATCGCGTTGGCTTCATTCCGCGCTTCAATAATCTGGCGCGCCTTGATATCTTCTGCGGCAAATTGGAAAGAATCACGAATCATGCCTTCCACCTCGTCGTCGGTCAATCCATGAGAAGGCTTCACCTGAACCGATTGCGCATCACCCGTCCGAATATCTCTAGCCGTCACATGTAGTATCCCATTAGCATCAATAAGAAAGTTGACTTCCACACGTGGTACCCCCGCCGGCAAGGGGGGAAGCTTTAACTGGAAGCGGGCCAAACTGCGATTGTCTTTGACCAATTCCCGTTCTCCCTGGAGGATATGAATATCCACGGATGTTTGCCCATCGACGTAGGTGGTAAACATTTCCTTCGCACTAGTCGGAATAGTGGTATTTCGACGGATCAGTGCACTCATGACCCCACCCATCGTTTCGATTCCTAATGACAAGGGGGTCACGTCCAGTAACAACAGATCCTTGGTATGTCCGCCTAAAATATCAGCTTGAACCGCCGCACCTAACGCAACAACTTCGTCGGGGTTAAGTTCAGAGTGCGGCTTTTTGCCAAACAGTTCTTCCACTTTTCGCCATACAAGCGGCATGCGGGTACTCCCGCCGACCAGGACCACTTCATCAATCTGACTAACGGTCAATCCAGCATCTTTGAGTGCGTGCCGACAAGGGGCAAGAGTTCTTTCCACCAAATCCATCACTAACGTTTCCATGCTCTCCCGCGTCCACACTTTTTCATACGTCCCATTTGGAATTTCGATCTCGGCCTTAGTCTGCGTTTCATCCGACAACCGCACTTTGACTTGCTCCGCCTCCAACCTCAAGGCTTGCATCAATTCAGGATCCCCTCCAACCTTGACGCCTTGTGTTTGCAAAATATCATCAACCATCACATCGACGAGCCTTTGATCGAAATCATCCCCACCTAAGTGACTATCCCCATTTGTAGAAAGAACCTCAAAGATACCATCCTTTAATTTGAGGATAGAGAGATCAAACGTCCCTCCACCTAAATCATAGATCGCGATCAGACCCTGCGTCTTTTTCTGCAGGCCATACGCTAAGGAAGCGGCTGTCGGTTCATTGATAATGCGCAAAACCTCCAACCCGGCAATCATTCCGGCATCTTTAGTCGCTTGCCGCTGGCTATCATTGAAATACGCCGGGACCGTAATCACCGCCTTGGAGACGTCTTCTTTTAAATATTCCTCGGCTCGCCGTTTTAATTCTTTCAGAATCATGGCAGACACTTGAGGCGGAGAATAGGTTTTGCCTCCAACCTCAATTCGAATCACCCCGTTTTTTTCATGCAGATGATAAGGGAAATACTTCAGCTCGTCCTTCACATCATCTAACCCTTTTCCCATGAACCGCTTCACGGAATAAATGGTACGCGAAGGGTCACGCATCAAATGAGCTTTTGCGGGATCACCCACGATCAAGCCATTATCGGTTAACCCCACGATGGAAGGCACCGTAGTCTGCCCGTCCGGACCCGGAATGACATGAGGTCCTTCTTGATCCATAAACGCAACCAGGGAGTTCGTTGTTCCCAAATCAATGCCAACAATGCGACTCACAACATATCCTTTTCGGTAATGACGATTAGCCCGTCGTTTCCAGTAAATCGTTGACCATATTCCGCACATATGTTCGATTAGAGAGAATTTCCTGCATCCCACGTAAAACAGTATTTTTCTCTTCACGAGCCTCACCCGGAAGGAGGGTGCGTTCTTGCAGCTGATCCCATTCTTTGAACTTACTCTGCAGGGACTCTTCCATTTTGGCTTGGCGTTTCTCCAGACGTTCTCGTTTGTCTTGTAACTTTTCCCGAAGCGCCTCAAGATCCGATGACGCGCCGTTGGGGGCCAGTTGGCGGAATGTTTCCAAATTTTCTTGCAAATCAAGAACCTCTTCAAAAAGGTCGGCTGGTGGATTCGATCGAATATCTTTCACGGCTCCAGCCTCTAACCGGATCAAATATTCCGCACGTTGAATAGGATCTTGCAGGGTTCGATAGGCGGCATTTAAAAAAGCGGAATTCCCCAAACTAATGGCTTTTTCCGATTCATCTTTTGTGGAATAAAAATCCGGATGAAAGGTGCGACTTAATTCATAAAATGTCTTCTCTAATTCTTGTTCATCAATGTTCAAGAGACGAGGGAGTTGGAAACAGGCAAAATAATCCAAGTCCTTCGAAAGCGGCTGAACTTTGACGCATTGACCACAGAGATATTCTCCCGTGACTTCAGATTGGCAGTGCCAGCACATGCTGCGCGCCATGGGAAGTTCGCGGGATGTCGTCGTCGCTTGATGTCGATGATCCATGATTTCAGCCTCTGACGCCTCGGGCATGGGTAAATACACCATGCCCGAGTGTTATCGCACCTTATTGTTTGAGATGGATGGGGATCTTACGCTGAAAAGGACTCTCCACACCCACATGTTTTTGTGGCATTGGGATTGATAAATTTAAAGGCTCCGCTCACCATGTCCTTTTGATAATCCAAGGTCATCCCTTCAAGATAAATGGCGCTTTTGGCATCGACGATCACTTTCACGCCATCCACCTCAGTGACGGTATCAAACTCCCCGATCTTCTCATCGAAGTTGACGGTATAGCTCAAACCGGAACAGCCGCCACCCTTCACTCCCAACCGAAGACCACCTTCAGTAATTCCCTGAAGGTCCAATAACCGCTTGACCTCTTTCAACGCCGCATCGGTCAGAGCAACTGTTGAGGTGGCTTCTGTGTTTTTAGTTTCCATCACCGTTTCTCCCTGCATCAAATCGTGAACAGTTACCTGATCTAGGATGAGGTAGTGGCTGCTGCGGGCTTAACCTTCTTCTCTCCCGCTTTTTTCTGGTAATCCCCCAAGGCTGCTTTAATGGCATCTTCCGCCAACACTGAACAATGGATTTTGACGGGTGGGAGGTTCAATTCATGAACAATATCCGTATTCTTAATCTTTTGAGCATCTTCTAAGGATTTCCCTTTGAGCCACTCGGTCGCCAAACTGGAACTGGCAATGGCCGATCCACATCCAAAAGTTTTGAACTTCGCATCAACAATGGTGTCGTTTTCCACTTTAATTTGGAGTTTCATCACATCTCCGCATTCCGGGGCTCCCACAACACCTGTTCCGACATCGCCTGCATCTTTTTGAAAACTTCCCACATTGCGAGGATTGTTGTAATGATCAATGACTTTTTCACTATAGGCCATGGTCGATCCCTCCTGTTGTTGTATGGTATGACATTGGGTTTTGTAAAACCATTTTGAATATATCTTCAATTGTGTCAATTAATGGGCTGCCCATTGAACGCTTTTCAAATCCACACCTTCCTTGGCCATCTCATAGAGGGGGGACATCTCTCGAAGGTGATTGACGGCCTTGATCATTCGATCAATGGTGTATTCCACCTCTTCATCGGTATTAAACCGACCGAGTCCGAATCGGATCGAGGAATGGGCCAAATCCGATCCAACCCCTAAGGCGCGCAACACATAGGACGGCTCAAGCGTGGCCGACGTGCATGCCGAACCGGAGGAAAGCGCAATTTCTTTGACTCCCATGAGTAACGCCTCTCCCTCGACATACGCAAAACTAATATTAAGGTTGTGCGGCAACCGCTCAGTCGGGTGCCCATTTAAATAGACCTCATCCATCCCCTTCATAATGCCTTCTTGAAGTCGATCACGCATCTTGGCCATACGAATAGACTCCGTAGCCATCTCCTGCTCGCAAAGTTCACAAGCTTTTCCAAATCCAACAATGAGCGGCACCGCCAAGGTTCCCGATCGCATACCCCGCTCATGCCCTCCACCATACATCATCGCCTCCAACCTAACTCTTGGCGCCTTACGTCGGACATATAATGCCCCAACGCCCTTGGGACCATAAATCTTATGGGCGGTAAAGGACATCAGATCAATGCCCATTTCCTGAACATTCACAGGAATTTTTCCCACCCCTTGCGTAGCGTCACAGTGGAAGAGGACACTTTTTTCTTTCGCAACTTTTCCGATGGCCGCCACGGGATTGATCGTACCGATCTCATTGTTGGCCATCATAATGGAAATTAAAATCGTCTTGTCCGTAATGGCATTGCGTACGTCATCAGGGCTCACCATGCCCGTTTTATCAACAGGGAGGAAGGTGACCTTAACGCCCTTCTTTTCCAGATATTTCGCCGTATCAATCACCGCCCGGTGTTCCGTCGAACTGGTAATGATATGATTCCCTTTTTCCCGATACATCTCGACCACGCCCTGCAAGGCGAGATTATCCGATTCCGTTGCCCCACTGGTAAAAATAATTTCTTTGGGATCAGCGTGAATGAGGTGCGCAATCTGTTTTCTGGCCACTTCCACGCCCTCTTCTGCTTCCCAGCCGAAACTATGATTTCGGCTGGCAGCATTCCCGAACTTCTCGGTGAAATAGGGAAGCATGGTCTCAACCACCCGCGGATCACACGGGGTCGTTGAATGACTATCCAAATATATGGGTAACTTCATAATTGAACTCCTTTTGTTTTTCGAGATTCCACAATGATTAAAGGGGGCTCGGCCATCATATCCTCAATAGACATGCTACTGAGTAAATGAAAAATGCTTTCTTGTACGCGCAACAGAGGCGTCCGGATATTGCAATGCTCTATTTGTTCACAAGAGGCGTGTTCATCTTTTTCATGGTAACAATCGGCAATCCCCAACGGCCCTTCAATAGCTTCCAGCACCTGCGCAATAGAAATCTCTCGGGGCTCACGGGCCAGGAGATAGCCTCCCTTGGGTCCGTTTTGACTTTCCACCATGTCATATTTGGCCAAAGTCTGTAGCACTTTGGCTAACAGTTCCAGGGGAATATGATGCTCCTCGGCGATTTCCTTGGTATTGACTACCCTATTAGGATTAAAAGGACTGGTTTCACCAGATCGGACCATCGCCATATATTGAAGAGCCATCAGCGCATAATCAGCTTTTTTGGAAAGTTTCAGCATAAAAATAAGTAATCGAATCGATAGATTTTTCGCCAGCCACAATGCCGACTCATATGATCGGATTTAATATAGCATTGACCTGTCAGACAGTCAAGACTAAAATGGTCGGAGATATAATTAGTCGGATTAATGAGTAGGACACATGAACAAACAGGATTTTTAAAAGGTAAGTAAATTTCAACATACTGTTTTATAAGGAGAAATAAATGGGAGGTAGTAATCCATATATTGAGAAAAGCGAAACCGCTATCGCTAAAAAACCGTTCAAATTGACCTTCATTACACCAGACAAGCCCATTGAAATTGAGGTTGATCCAGACAATTTTCCTTATGGGGAAACAGGACTGCCGGGAAGTATCTTAGATATTGCCCTGGGAAATGGTATTGATATAGAACATGCCTGCGGCGGGGTCTGTGCCTGCTCGACCTGTCATATCATTGTGAAAGAAGGGCTCGACACCTGCAACGAGCCCACCGATGACGAGAATGACCAATTAGATGAAGCTCCTGGCCTCACCCTACAGTCACGGCTTGGATGTCAGTGTGTACCCAATGGCGAGAAAGATCTCACCATCGAAATCCCCGAATGGAACAAAAATCTTGTCAAAGAAAGCCACTAAACAACGGTGATAGTACTGAAGGTGTCTTCTACAAAAATTACTGAAGGGCACCTCTAAAAACGTACCCTTTGAGGCACCTCGTCTCGTGTTCATGAAACAGGGCTTTCAACGGCTGCCGGTGAAGAGGTCCAAGAGGAACGGTGTGGAATCGTGACAGTCATTGCTCATGTTATGAGCCCTTCTTAGGCCATGGCCGTGCGCTTGGTCGAGGTGGTGAGGAGAAAGACGATCCGTTGAAAGTTGTACACCAAGTTTTTCATTCCGATTTTGGTGCGGGCGCGCACCTAGCCGATGGTCCAGAGGAGCGTGCCCTGCCTGGCCGTCACCTGATGCCCAAACACGTGTTCGACGCGCGCACGTATGCTGGCCCGGCGCCGATTCACCGCCTGTTGCTTTGCCGAAAGTGGCGTGTGCCGATACCCTTTCCGATAAATCCGTAACCGATACCCCTTGGCTTTCAGGAGCCCTTCAATGGCTGCGAAACGGTAGGCCGAGTCGGCCCAGATCTCATGCCCTGTATTGGTCGGATCCAATATCTCGTCGACGACCTGGCTGTCGTGGACTGCGGCATTGGTCACCGCATACTGCCGGATGAGTTTGTGTCGGCGGTCGATGTTCACATAATTTTTTGTAGCCGTAGTGGCTGACGCCTCGCTTGACTGTCCAGAAGGCATCCGTATCCTTTTGCCGGGCCTTGGCCGGATGGCTGCCCCAGTCGGCCGGCGTTTTCCCGGCTTTCAGCATGGTATTCTCTTCTCGGGGATTCCGTTAGGTGTGGATTGGCACAATCGAGGCATCAAGAATCTGGCCGCCGACAGCATGGAATCCCTGAACCTCCAAAGCCGAAGAGAACTGGATGAAGAGCGTGTCGACCACTCCGGCTTGCGTCAGAGTCTCGCGGAAAAGCCAGATGGTTTTCGCATCCGGGATGCACCCCGCGAGATCCAGCCCAAGAAAGCGCATAAAGGATAACCGATCACGGACCTGATATTCCGTCTGATCATCCGACAGCTGATAGAGCGATTGCAGGACGAGGACTTTGAACATGACCACGGCAACAAAGGGCGGCCCCCTTTGTCCCGCTTGGCGCGCCGCAAAGCTTTAGCGAGCATGGCCCGAAAGTCTTCCCAGGGCACGAGGGCCGCCAAGCGTTCCAGAGGGGATCTCCCTTGTGGCTTAAGGCCTCATAGCGAGTGGTGAGATCGAAAAAACTCAGCTGGGGCGGCATCATGATCGACCCCTCCGTGATGAATGGGCCAAGAGTCGCATTGTCACGCTGGATTGCCACCGTTTTTTTGGAGGTGCCCTGAATTTTGGTCGCATTATATTCAGATTTTCCACATTTTTTGACCAAAACCCATTAACGAGGTTGATGGAAATTCAATGTTAAGAAAACGAGAAATATTCGCTTTGCCAATGCAGTAATCTATTCATTTACCACATAAGATTGATCTGGTGGAAAAGCTAAGAGAAAAGCCCTTTGCAAGATGCCTTGCAAAGGGCTTTAGTAAATTTGGCTCCTCGGGCAGGACTCGAACCTGCGACCATTCGGTTAACAGCCGAACGCTCTACCAACTGAGCTACCGAGGAACAAATATTTATTGAATGAGCGTTTTTTCTCTTAGATGATCATAGCGGGACTGCCAGTTTTCTTCAAGAACCGATAAAACGTTTTGTGTATTTTTATGAATTAAAACTGAAAATCTGCAGAATCCTCTTCACCCTCATCGGCCTCCGACGCACCACCATCGGATAACTTCACATAGTGGCGTGCCCAGGACAAATAGATATTGGCACTATCCTTCATCGCATCGGTACCCTTGATGAGCTTACTGACAACCTCCTCGTCTCCCCCACCGATTTCAATTTCACGTGCTTTGGTTTCTAATGCTTGATGAAAGCTTTCCATCTGTTCGGTTAACGTCTGCACATGTTGTTTCAAATCACTAGTCATTTGATTTTATCCTTAAATCCTGTTCGTCCAGTAATGAATGACGGTTTCCTGTCAACCAAATAAAAAAAACCCTACGACCAATCACAAGATAGAAGATCGTAGGGCTTTTCGTCTGTAAGAGTTACCCTTGATAGGCTTGACCCAACTCCGCGGCTTCTCCAGCCTTATCCATTAAGGTCCCATCTGAATTCACGGCGACCATTTCAATCGCTTCATGTTTAGCGGCGTCACACACGACTTTACACAGCTCACAACCCTTGCACCGTTCAATATGCACTTCGGCTATCATTTTATCTGAATTGAGGTCCAGACAATTAGCTTCCGGGCAATACATAATGCAGAGTCGACAGCCTTTTTTCGCCACACACTTTTCATCCGTCACTTGGGCAACATTATACATCTATCTATCTCTTTCCTTCGCTGAGGTTCTCAGTATTACGCAGCTGCGGGCTCTCCGACCATCAACTCAAAATGGTTTTTCTCCGCCCATTCTGCGGCGATTTCATAAGCTCGGGCCACCGTATCGAGATTCTTTTTCAACAACATTTCTTTCTTCGCAAACTTTTTCTTAATGGCTTCATCCAGGGTTGCCGTACCACCAGATGCCACGAATTTCTTCCCAAATCGTTCCTGCAGGGCCAAGTCCAAGCCATTCATTGTGACACACTTGGTGATCCCGGCCACTGAACCAATCATGGTCATGTTCGTCGCCAGCTCAGTCCCTGCGACTTCCAGAGCAATATTCGTCCCCGGAATGCTAAAGACCGCCACATTCAGATCTTTGAGTCGCTTCACGTCTTCATCGGACAAGAGAGGCATATCGGTATTAATGATCACGAGCCCGCCCTCTTTAATCCCTGAATAAAATGGCATCGTATAACTCTTCCCCATCGTGATGACCTGAGGATGAAATACTTGAATGACATCAGGAAACACGAGTTCGCCCCGGTCGTAAATTTTCCTCAGTCCTATTCGACAATAACTCTCGGCCGGCGCCATGCGTTTTTCGGCCCCAAAGAATGGGTTCGAAATGGCAAACTTACCATCTTTGGATGCAGCCATGGCCATGACATGGGCTGCGGTCACGGCACCCTGCCCTCCAAGTCCAGACATTCGGATATTGATTCGACGTACAATCATGAAATAACTCCTCTCACATGTCTCCCCGCCTAGACTGTTACTGTTTGGGAAGCAAGTTGCCTTTTCGCTTCAGCCTTTCGTTCCTTTTCCTTCGCTGCCATTTCCGCCAACAATTCCTTGGCTGGTTCGCTTACATACTCCCTGTAAGCAAACCGTTCCGTCGGCTTTTCAGAATCACGCATTTCCTGCAGGCCTTCCATACTGTTTTTCCCAATTTCCAGGATACAGGGCGTATACAATTGCAGATAAGTCGGCCCAATTTCTCGGGCAATATAAATAGCATTTTTAATCACTTTTTCAATGAGATTTGGCTTGCTGACCGTGCAATTCACGATATAGTGGCAGCCGGATTCTCTGGCAATTTCTGGAAGGCGAACTTTTTCAAAAGTCTTGCCTACCGGCGCCATCTTGGCGACAAACCCTTTTTGCATGAGCCCACTCTCTTGTCCACCCGTATTGGCATACAGTTCGTTGTCGAAACAAATGGTGGTAAATTTTTCCTGACGGAACCAGGCCTGCAAGGTCATGTCCAATCCAATATCCACCGTCGCCCCGTCTCCGGCCAGCACCACCACGTCTTTGTGACGATCAGGGAATCGAACCGTCAGCGCGCGTTTTAACCCAGACGCAATGGCATTTTGATTGCCAAACAATGAATGGATATTGTGGACTGCCACGTGTGGAAAGACCAAGCTGGTACATCCCGTCGAGCCCACCATGACGGTATCTTCAGGATTCGGCAATGACGCGAGGATATAACGAAACGCCATGGACTCAGGACATCCGGCGCAAAGAGAATGTTCTTCAATGAGTTCCTTCGCGTTACCGATATCTTTCCATCCTCGTTGCTCATTCCCATACGTCGCCCGCTTGACCAAATCCTGGTACTCAGCGGGCATGATGTCAAATAACTCTTCTGCGATCTTTATTCGTTCTTTACTCATTAGTTTCTCCTTATATTCGTGATCTGTTTGAGAGCCATACTCTCACAGAGTGCCTTACGTTACATCAACCTCCACGCCCAGCCAACGAAGGGGCCTTGACTCCCAACACAGTTTTGATCTCCGCTGCGATAATTTCAGGCGGCATCGTCATTCCACCGCACACACGGGGACCCGCATGAACCCGTTCATTATTTGGAACCGTCGAACTCACTTCACGGGCCAACCAACCAGTGACATTAAATTCAGGAACAATGATATGCTTCGCGTGTTTTGTTGCTTCCTTGATCTCTTCACCTGGCCATGGGCGCAATGTTTTCACCTTCACTAATCCGACATGAATGCCTTCCTCTTCCAATATCGCAATAGCTTCCCGGCTTTGCGAAACTGCCGTTCCCGAGGCCACGACAATGACATCCGCATCAGTATTTTCGGTGTCAATCAGTCCATCCATCCAACGGATGGTATGCTTCCTCGACCGCTCAACAGCCGCCCATACCTCTTGCTGCCAGCTCGCATGGGTGGCATAACTTATGTAATTACTTTTCATCACGAAAGGATCTCTCATCATGCGAACGGGAGGGCATTCCATGTCCATACATGGAACCGGTGACCGATAGGGATCGTACGGTGGCAAACACATGTCGACGGGGGTCAGATCAACCATATCTTTCGTATGGGTCACAAAAAATCCATCGCAGCATAAGGCCAGTGGCAGATGGACATCAGGTTCTTCCGATACCATGTACCCCTTGAGGATCCAATCATAAAAATCTTGGGCGGTTTCCGCATGCCACACCAGCATGCCCGTTTGCATCAGATAAGATATTTCCAGAGTATCCGGCTGGATTGAGAGCGGAGAGTTGATGCCTCGGCAGGTCACAATCATCTGAATAGGCAACCGGGCTCCAGCCCACATGGGGAAATTTTCCATAGCCCGCATCGTGCCTGGTCCGGCCGTGGTGGTAAATACTCTGGCGCCACCAAAAGCGGCTCCTGCGCATTGAGACATGACGGCAAATTCACTTTCGCCCCGGAAATAATCGCCAATGTAACCTTCGGCAAAGAGCTCTCCGCACAATGCAGCCGCTTCACTTTGAGGCGTAATGGGATATGCGACCATAATGTCACAGGAGGCTCGACGTACGGCCTCTTTAATGACTTCACTCCCTGTAAAGAACGAGGGTGTCCTTGGCGCCTCATTCATAATGTGCCAGGGATCGGTATACACCTGCCCTTTTTTGTTTTTTTGACCTATAAAAGAAGCTTGAGTGGCCATGATTTTGACCTCCTTATTTATGCTTCAGGGTGAGATACTTCTGATTTCTTGGACTCTGACAAACAAAAATTACAATGATGGGTTTTTGAATCCTTAAATAGCTATGACCAAACCCTCATTAGCATAGGTTCCTTGATAAAGAAAGAACCCAGAACAATTACGCCTACGCCGGAGGAGCAACCGATCCCTTTAATTTTTTCACCCAATCCGCCAGTCTGATTATTTTTTCAGCAGTCGCGTCACGAAAAGAGAGCATGGCATCTTCATGGCCTGCTTGGGCACACATGGCAATCGTATAACAATTGGTTCCGCCTCGAATGATTTTGAGGGAAAGATTGGCCTGATGGCAATGGACGCCAACAAACATGCAGGCATCAATTTTATTATGCCAAATGGTTAAATTTGGATGATTGGGGTTAATTTCAATTTCAGGATTAATCTTCGGGTACTTCGGTCGGTAGTCAGGCATTGGGATAAGCATGGCATGTTGCGAAGAATCCACGCTTTCCTTAATGGTTTCATATAAATATCGAACGGCTTTGGCTTTTTTGGCGGCTTTGTCATTCCATGCCCATAGAACTAATGGTCCTGGAAAAATTGTGGGCACTTTGGCTGAAAGAAACTGCCTCGCCGCCTGTTCCATCGCTTCTTCTTCTGTAACAATGGTCCCATGGATATGACCTTGCCCGGGATCCGGAAGTCGAATTCCCATGGAGGCCGCAGATGGTGGTAAAAAATGTTCGGGGCCTGGCATTACCCTATAAGAAGTTGTCATCGTACCATGTGTCTCCATTTAAAAAATTGCACAAACCCTCCCACATCAATCTCCTTACTCTCCTTACTGTAAGAAGACAGTAAGCAATTCTCAAGACCGAAAAAGACCCATGTGTCCAAATTCTTAGACTTTTCGAGAAGAAATCTATGAGTCTTTTGCCCTATTAATAATATTACTCTTTATTTAACAAGGCTGTTTGGGCAGTATAAGGAGCCCCCGTAAATATTGTCAATTTGATAATTTATAGGGAGAGGTAAAGATAGATTTTTCACAAAAACATCCCGGGACAGCCCAACCGTCCTTTTTTTTTGGAAAAAGACCCTGA
>JAOTTP010000029.1 GCA_029864405.1 Nitrospirota bacterium | reverse complement strand
ACCCCCGCCCCCACCGCCAGGTCCCTCCGCCGCCGATCTTGCAGGGCAGCGTGCCCGAGAACAACTCAACCAATTCCGGTTCCTGGGATATTTAACCAAGGGGGGGGAAAGCCAAGCCTTCCTCACCAATGGGCAGGCCATCTATATCGTCAAACAGGGAGAAATGCTGGAAGGTCGCGTGCAGGTGCACAAAATCGAACCAGAAACTGTGGTCCTGTCCACCCAGATATTGGAAACCGGGACTCATGTTCAAGCCACGATTCCTTTAACACCTGATACCAGCGGGTAATCGGCTTCATAGCGCTTTCCCCCTGCATCTTGGTATGATTCGCGCACTATGCATAGAAGTCCCAGTGCTGTGCTTCTTATGAATTCTCACCACCCAATCTTGTGGTGGCTCCTCGGAGTGATGGTATACAGTCTTCTATGGGTGTCTCCAGGGCATTCAGCGACGTATGACTGTCTCGATGAATCCGGAGCGCGAGTCTTAACAGACAATCCGGTTCAACTGTTTGACTGCACCATATTGCCATCACAGAGCTCTTCTCTCACCAATGATTCGCCATCCACAGCACCAACTCAGCAAGTTACCAACAGGGTCATTTCTAATCGGACGCCTCCTGACATCCAGATCTCTGCCCCTTTGTCCTCCCTGAATGAGGAAAACCAGGACAGGCCATTGAATGAGGACATCACCGTCCCCCTCACCAAAAATGGAGGGTCATTTGTCGTCCATGTGATGTTGAACCAAGAACGATCGGCCCAACTCATTGTGGATACGGGTGCCTCCATGACGGTCCTCTCGACTCAGGTCGCCATTGATCTCGGAATCCTGGGAACTACCGACAATGAACTCTTGACCGTCAATACCGCAGGAGGGTCAGTCCAAGTCAACATGAATTATCTCTCCTCAATCACGGTAGGAACCGCACAAGCCACCAATGTCGCCGTGGCTCTTCACGATCTCCCGGATATTCCCGAGCACATCGAAGGCCTGCTCGGAATGTCCTTCCTCAAACATTTTCTGGTCACGCTGGATGCCGAGCACGCTCGGTTGATTCTCCGCCCCAAACAACAACCCTAGTCAGAAACACTGTGGTTCCTGGACGTCCAGAACCCTGGTGCGGGCACGCGTTCCTGCGACAACGATGTACCAACAAAAAGAAAACTATGGGTTGGAAGAAATAGGAGGCAGGGCTCCTAGGTATGGAAAGGCGCCGACCTGGATCATGGATGAATCGGCTTGAAGACGAAAATCACCATTTTCAGGATTGACAAATCCAGGGGCAAACTGCACATCGGTTTTCCCCGCGCGGTCAGGAGCCGGTGTTGGCGGATCCCCCGTCATGACATAATTCCCCTGGTTGCCAGACAAGGCATTAAAGGCCAATGTGGTGTGACTCCCAGGAAAAAACAAAAAGCCGACGGCGCTCTGACTAATAATATTCCCTTGCACTTCAGCTTGCGCGTCGTCCTGAAACGCCACCCCGCCTCCGTTCTGCACCAACGTATTTTGAATCAACCGGGCTTTGGACTGATCAGTCATCACCACCGCCTCATAGAGACTCCGGGTAATGACATTCCGTTGAAGCGTCACATCTGATTTTCCGCCAATAGCCACACCATGATCATTGTGGTAAATCAGATTGCCCGACAGAGTGCCTGTAGAATCGGCAAACGCCACACCTGTGGTTTCACTGTCACCAATCACACAATCTTCCAAATGAACATCCTGGACCTGTTGACTAAACACCATGCCATTGACACGAATCCGTGTTAATCGCACACCACTGCCATTAAAAATTCCAACCCCCAACCCCCCATGTTGAACCACGGAAAGATCTCGAATCGTGACATTCGTCGCGCCATACGGCCATTTGCCAATATGAAGGGTCCCGACACGTTTCTTCCCCGTCAAAACCACCAGGTCCATACCCTCACCGATAATCGACAAGCCTTCCTTGCTATGAACCGTGACATCCTCTGCATAGGATCCCCGTTTGATCATAATGGTGTCACCTGACACTGCCTGATCAATCGCTTCTTGAATTGAGGTGAAATGCCCTGAGCCATCCAAGGCGACCTGCCATACCGACGAGGCCACGTCCTGAGAAGGCGAAGGTTCCTCAGGGTTGGCAAGCGCCAGTCCAGGCAGGGCACACAGAATCAGGACACACGAAATGAAAACCGGTCGAACGATGGTCAGCATGTGTTGAAATATCACGTGGTTTATTTCCCCTTTGTCATTCTTCGCGGTCAATGGGCCCACTCATGGGAGAAGACTCTCCCCGAGTCAAATACCCCAAGGGGTTTGGCAGGGTCAAGCGGGTGTCAAAGTTTTTCCATATTTATTGTTGCTCCCCACCCCCTATGGTATGGTTGGCCATGATAGTCGTCGGGTTGACCGGAGGATTGGCATCGGGAAAAACGACCGTCGCCAACATGTTTCAATCGCTTGGAGCCAGGATTATTGACGCCGACGAACTGGCAAGGGTCGTTGTCAAACCGGGAAAGCCAGCTTGGAGGGATATCGTCAAAATATTCGGGCCACAGGTCCTTGCCGAAGACCAAACCATTAATCGCCAGACCCTCGCCGACATCGTGTTCAAATCACCTAAGAAATTACACGTTTTGCAAACGATCATTCATCCCCGTGTCGCCCGAGAGCAGGCCAAACAGGTCAAGATCATCCAACAGAACGATCCCCATGCCGTCATCATCTATGATGCCGCGTTATTACTTGAAGCACATGCACACACACGCATGGATTATGTCATTGTCGTCACCGCCGACCGGGCCACCCAACTTGCCCGGGCCTGCCGCCGTGATGGCCTCACCAAGGCCCAAGCCCTTCGGCGAATCAGACAACAAATGCCACTCCGTTATAAGCTCGACTATGCGGATGTGGTGTTGGATGGAACATGGCCACGCACTCAGTTGCGCCACGCCGTCCAGTCGTTGTATAGGACATATGCCAATGAGGCGAGGTCACGAACATCCGGCCGCAGCCTCAAGACCCCATAGACCGTTCAACCACATGTCTAACCGTAAGGAGTTCACGCATGGTGCATGACGTCATTATTCTGGGATCGGGCCCCGCTGGATTAACGGCAGCAGTCTATACCGCTCGAGCCAATCTTTCTCCTCTGCTCATTGATGGGTCACAGCCTGGCGGACAATTGACCATCACCACCGATGTGGAAAATTTTCCCGGATTCCCCAAAGGCATCATGGGACCTCAACTCATTCAAGATATGCGGGCCCAAGCGGAACGGTTCGGCACGCAATTTCGCCAGGGGCATGTCACCAAAGTCGATCTCCAGATGCGCCCCTTTCGGATCACGGTAGATGACGAAGTCACCCTGGAAGCGCGAACGCTGATTATTGCGACCGGTGCCTCGGCCAATTTATTGGGACTGCCATCCGAAAGCCGCCTCATGGGTCATGGCGTCTCGACATGTGCCACCTGCGACGGATTCTTTTTCCGTGGCAAAGAGATTGCGGTCATCGGCGGCGGTGATAGCGCCGTGGAAGAAGCCACGTTCCTCACCAAATTTGCCTCAAAAGTCACCCTCGTGCACCGTCGCGATAAATTACGCGCATCAAAAATCATGCAGGACCGGGCCATGAACAATGAAAAAATCGCGTTTCAATGGAACAGTGCCCTTGAGGAAGTCCTGGGTGACAACGTCGTGACCGGGATCCGGGTCCGCAATGTTCAAACCAGCAAGATTGAAGAGATCCCGTTATCGGGCGTCTTTGTGGCCATCGGCCATACGCCGAACACCAGCCTGTTTACCGGACACATCGACATGGACGAGCAAGGCTACATCCGCACTCAGGCGAACCGGTCCACCACCAACATCCCCGGCGTTTTTGCATCAGGTGACGTGCAGGATTCACACTATCGCCAGGCCATTACAGCTGCCGGATCAGGCTGCATGGCGGCCATCGACGCCGAGCGATATCTAGAAGCGTCCCACTAATGCTTCATGTGTTAGTGCATTATCATGAGCTCGCCCTCAAGGGAGGCAACCGGAAACATTTTGAATACCGGTTAGTCCACCATCTGCGAGGAGCCCTGAAACCGCTGGCGCATGTACATGTCGAAGCACTCCAGGGACGAATCCGGGTGAGCTTCGAGGATGATACAACATGGCCTCGTTTGCAGGAACAGATCAAGCGCGTGTTTGGTGTCGTCAATTTCACCCTGACCAGAGCCGTTCCACTGGCTTACGACAATCCTGATCTCACGCCTCTTAAAGAAGCCATTGTCTCTCACCTGCCCACCCATTCTTACGATACCTTTCGGGTCAGTGCCAAACGGGCAGACAAGCGTTTCGTGAAAACCTCCATGGACGTGGAACGGGAAATCGGTGCCGCCATCGCCGACCATACCGGCAAGCGAGTCAACCTTTCACACCCCGATATGACGATTTTACTGGAATTAGTCCCGCCCTACGCCTACTACTCTTGTCAACGCGACACCGGCCCGGGGGGACTGCCGACGGGAACCGGTGGGAAAGTCATCTGCCTCATTTCCGGTGGCATCGATTCTCCAGTGGCAGCCTATCGCATGATGAAACGTGGCTGTAAAGCCGTCTTTGTGCATTTTCACGGTCGACCATATCTCTCACGGGTCTCTGAAGAAAAAGTCCGAGATCAGGTCACATTGCTCACCAAGTATCAACTGTATTCCCGCCTTCATCTCATCCCCTTTGGTGACATCCAAAGCCAGGTCGTCATCAGCACGCCGCCACCTGTTCGCGTGGTGCTCTACCGTCGCCTGATGCTCCGCATCGCCGCACGGATTGCCGAGCAGGAAGAGGCATGGGCTCTCACCACGGGTGACAGCCTGGGTCAGGTGGCGTCCCAAACGCCAGAAAATATTTCTGTCATTAACGAGGCGACGTCGCTTCCCATTCTCCGACCACTCATCGGCATGGATAAATTGGAAATTACACAACAAGCCCAAGCTCTGGGATCGTTTGAGACCTCCATCGAACCTGATCAAGATTGTTGCACCCTCTTTGTCCCCAAACATCCCCAAACACGGTGCCATCTGCCCCATATTCTCAAGGTCGAACAAGACCTCGACATTCCCGGACTCGTCCAGCAAGGCCTCCAAGGCAAAGAGCTCGTCACCTTCTCCCATTCGGCGCGTGGGAGAAAAGGGCCGACTCAATAACAAACCTCTCAGCACCTCCCATAAAAAAATAGGCAGCAAGTAGCGATAAATCCTTCATGAGCCGTTATGAGAAGAGCCAACCGCAGAGATCTTTACGAACACCAAAATATGATATCCCTTATCCAATCAGGTCTTCGCAATGAACAACCAAAGAAAAACCGGAATGATCAACACGTGTGCTGGTTCTACAGCAACTGGAAATGAGAAAACTGTTGCATGATTGCGGACAAACGTCCATTCACCAATCTTCCCGCCTCCCGGGAGCTGCCCCCATTGAGGATAACCAATAATGAAAGAAATATGCCTATGACTCCCTCTGCAATGTACACATGGATGTATCGGATGGTGTTAGGGGTTCTGCTTTTTCAAAGCCTGTGGGGAACAATGGGGGAAGGGCTTGGCCTTGATCTGCCCCATGCCTGGGCTGAACAGAACATGATGATGGAGGGGGGACACGGGAACCATCATGACCCTCATCCTGCCTCTACTCCGCAGACAGCACAATGGGAAGGCTCCCCGGAAGGGATTGCCTACTCCGAATTCAACCATGCGTTGGCCGGAGTTGGTGCCATTCTGGTGGGTGTCAGTGAGTGGCAAAAGGCGATAGGCTGGCACGCGTTGGCGTGGTTTCGTTGGCTGTTGCCGGCTTCACTGGTTGGATTAGGAATCTTCCTGTTGATCTGGAGCGATCATTTGGCGTGGCCCATCGGCTCATGGACGTTAGCCGAAACGTTATCGGGCAAAGATCCTGAAATGCTGCAACATAAAATATTCGGAATCTTGGCCTTGGCCGTGGGCACGGTGGAAGGGTTCCTTCGGGCCGGAAAATTTTCTCACGTGTTCTGGCGGGCGCTCCTGCCGGGGTTTGCGCTGGTAGGCGGACTGATGTTGTTCGTCCACATGCACGGCCCCCATCCGGCTGGATACCACATTCAGCTTCACCACAATGTCATGGGCACGTTGGCCTTGGCGGGAGGGCTGGCCTGGTTTGCTGGAGAATTCGTAGATCAGGCACACGTCTCCCCTCCGACCTCGTCTCAAATCCGCTTCATCCTCAAAATACTCTGGGCCCTCTTTGTCATCACAATTGGATTGCAGCTCTTGTTTTATTCGGAATCGTAGGAATTCGCCCACACCGCTCCAGCATACCCAATGCCCCCGTGATATTCACAGGTCTTTGCCAGCTTTAAAATCCTCAATTGCCGGACCCCCTACCCATGACAATGCCCTGGAACCAAATCGAACGATGCCCATCGTATGGATTAAGGGTATTAAGGATCAAACCGATAAACCCTCAAAGATGAACTAGGCAAACTCGGCATGAAAATGGGAAACACAAATGGTAAGAGGGGACCATGGGAACTATTGTCGTTGAACGTGGACGAACAGAAATTTCTGGAAAAGTCGTGGTCGGTGGGCTTGGAGTTTTCTTGGTGCTGGTGACCGGGGTGATTTTGGCGTTTGCCACTGGGGTGGTAGAAACCTTGGGCTATGAATCCCGGGACATCAGTGGAAACGGACTCACGAGCACCCGGGCAGGCTATTCCTGGGGACTGAAAACCTTTTACTTCGCAAAAGGCCAGGACTTTTTTGCCGAGTATAAGACCGCGATACACAAGGGCTCGCTCGTGGTCCACCTGTACCAAATTGGGAGTATGCCGTCTAGCGAGACGCCTTACCACCGCATGATTTCTCAAAACGGGAAAGGCACAGTGAAGTTTCGCATCCAGGAAAGCGGCCTGTACCGCATTTCGTTCGACGGGACCGTGTTAGGCACGCAACGGAACGCCGGCGGCTATGACCTGTCTTATCACATTCGTTGGGGCATTCGGTAAATTTAACAATCGACAAAGTTTCATACTTCCTGTTAGCGACACCGCTACCCACCTCTACGACAGTTTTTCAGCTATGAGGGAAATTCCTCAATCAGTCGGACACAGTTGATCTTTGAAACCCTCGCGGCATTATTGCCAGGCATTAACAACAAAAATTTCGGATCGTGGTCGCCGCACCCGTCGTGGTTACCCCTCGTCGAACGGTAGGTCTGTGCGATCAGGCGGAATGTGGGACCTCCTAGAAATGGAATGGTCATCCCTACAAAATCATCGGGTTGCCGTCTCATTGTCTCGAGACGACCGAACGACGTCATCCTGCACACTTTACGATCTGCCCGTAGTAGCGACTTCGCACTTGACGCGCGGTGCAATACCGCTCATCCAAAGCGGCGACCGTCACGCGAGTCCCTTTTTCAGTTCATGAGTTTTTGAACCTTCAATATTGTTTGGCAATATTCGTCATTAGTTTCCTTGGGAATGATCAGATCCCACTGCCTCCATGGGCATCGGTTATGCAATGAACTGTCTGACAAGATAGTTCATTCTGGCGAGATGAGTAGACAACCCTGGAACACCACATACGGGAGATCACGATGTCATCATTCTTGAACACAAGCCTCTACCAGAGTGGAGCAACGTTGGCGGATTCAGTCGAAGTCAACAACCAGAAAGACCAGAAAGCCAATATCTCCAGCCGGACAGGGTCATGAGCATTGAGGGTAAAAATTTTGGCGTCAAACCAGTTAGTCAGGAGGAAAAGAACATGTCGTCCCAGCATCCAGTAGCCCCAGCCATGGAAAAACCCCAGAATGGGGTGCGTGGGCTAAAACATTGGCGCTATGACTTGTTAGCAGGATTGCAGGTCGCACTCATTGGGCTCCCCCTCTCGCTTGGAATCGCCGTGGCTTCCGGCGCGCCGCCTATCACCGGTGTGATCTCTGCGATCATCGCCGGGTTTATCTTTCCTTTCCTCGGTGGAGCCTATGTGACGATCAGCGGACCGGCCGCGGGTCTGGCGCCAGCACTGTTGGCCGGCATGATTACACTCGGCCATGGAGACTTAGCGGTGGGATATCCGCTCTTACTGGTGGCGATTTGTCTGACCGGGGTAGTGCAGGTGGTGTTGAGTCTCTTTCGTGCCGGGAGATTCGCCCTGTACTTTCCCATCTCGGTAGTCGAAGGCATGTTGAGCGCGATCGGCATGCTTATCATCGTCAAACAAATACCGCAACTCCTGGGAGACCAGTTGCCGCCCGTCAAATCCATTCCAGAGGGCATTCTGGCGATTCCTCACGATATCCATGAGATGAATCCGGCAATCTTTCTCGTCGGCGGTCTTTCCATGGCCCTCCTCTTTTTTCTTTCCAGCCGAAAAGAACGATGGGCCACGCTTATCCCGGCGCCCCTCCTGGTCGTCACTTTAGGCGGCATCGCCAGTTGGTTCCTGCAACTCCCGCAAGAATACTTGGTCCATGTGCCTCTCGATATCTTTCAACATGGCATTCACTTTCCTCATTTTTCTGAAGCATGGCATAATCAGGATTTGTGGATAGCGTTTTTGCTCACGATCATCACGCTCACCCTCATCGATGGCACTGAGTCGCTGGCCACGATCGCCGCGGTCGATAAGATCGACCCGTTTCATCGAAAATCTGATCCTAATGTGACCCTGCGGGCCATGGGTATTTCTAACATCCTATCAAGCCTGGCAGGCGGCTTGACGATCATCCCCGGCGGAGTGAAAAGCACAACCAATATCATGGCCGGAGGACGAACCCTCTGGGCCAACTTTTACTATGCCTGTTGCCTCGCGCTCATCTTGTGGTTTGGGACGAGGCTCATCAATCTCATTCCCCTCACAGTCCTGGCGGCATTGCTCATCTTTGTCGGATGGCAACTATGCGCGCCCAGGGTCTTCTGGAAGATACTTGCAATCGGGAAGGAACAGCTGTTGATCGCTGGGGTCACCGTTGTCGTCACCTTGTACACCTCCGACCTGTTGGAAGGAGTGGCGCTTGGCATGCTCACGAAGATCGTCGTGCTCTGTGTTGACCTGGTACGGAACTCAGCCAAGGAAACCCCGGCCGGAGAATTTCCCCTCAAACGGTCTATCAGTCTTCTGTCGGCTGCGCTCGTAGAATTATTCAGTAATCCAGTCATCCGAATCGGAGACGGCCGTGGCTCTCGTGAACGGTACAGCATCATGACCGTTGCCACCGGCGCGATTCGTGGCACGGTAGGCGAAATGAAGAACCCGTACAAAATCTACCTGTCTTCGGTCACCTGTATGAACCTGATGAAACTCGACAAGGCGCTCCACGAAACGCTGGTTGTTCCTTCGAACTCCAAAGCCAGCTTCTTGATCATCTTGTCGGGACAGATTATCGACCACACGTCGATGGAGTATTTACATCATTTCCAGGACCAATGTATCGAGGCGGGCCATACCTGCTCTATCGTCGGGATGGATCACTTTCGCTCGTTTTCTGACCACGTGCTGGCCTACCGCGTAAATCCTCCCCGAAGCCTCATGGCTTTCGCGTAATGGGCGATGGCTATTCATACCCGTATAAAGGATAAGCAATGAAAACAATCGAAATTGTGACTCAGTCAGCACCGAACAAGGAAGAGGTGGACATTCACGACTTGAGTATCGGGCAACGCATCGACTGGCTAGTAGACCATTCTCGCCGGCACTCCCAGGAATTCCAAAGTCCCGAGTCATGGCTCGCGCGCAGCCGTTACCTCGCCCAACACCCGACCGCGATCGCCGCATTCATGTGCATGGATGGGCGCATCAATATTCCTGTCGCCACCAACACCCCACGCGGCATCATTGTCCCCTTCCGCAATCTCGGTGGACGCTTTAATCTGGGGTGGCCGCACCTCGGGGAAGTCGTCACAGAGCATGTGCAAACCATGGTCAAACAGGGCCGCCGCACCTTGGCGCTGATCACCTACCATTATTCGAAAGGCAATCCCCACCGCGGTTGTGCCGGATTTAACTATGATACCGTTGCCGCACGCACCTACAGTCTGGGCATCAAACGACAAATGGAGGCGGTCTTCGGCACTGGTCACGACACGGTGTATCCGATCGTGTGTGGGTTTGAAACCGATGAAGACGCCTTGGTGCTTCACGGTACGAACGGGGAAATCCTGGACCTCTCCTCTGTGTCCAACTCAGATCAGGACTGCTTGCCCGCCTTACTGGAACAGCTGTATCCCGATATGCCCCAACAGATCCAGCAGGACTTGTTGCCCTTGGTCCGTGACAACATCACCCATGTTGCCGGCATCAAGCAAGCCAACCGCACACTCAACATCGAGCATCGCGAATGGATTATTTGTGTCGGACGGGGGTTTGATTGGCTGCACACCTCAAATCTCGCGCTCATCATCGGACCCTACAGTCCGGACCTCGCCGACCCCATTCGAAAGGCCGCCGGCATCATTGAGGTCAATATGCAAACCGGCCGTATCCCTGATGACGGCTTTCTGCTGCTCGCTAAAGCCCCCTACCATGAAATCGGCGTTGACCGCGCCTGCGCCGAACTCAAGAGCGCGTTCCTATCCGGATTCGCTACCGAGGTCATTCGCACTGAATTCCCGAAACTGGCCGAAAAGATGCATGTGCGCACGGCCGTCCTCGCCTGGCAGTCGCGAGTGATGGAGATGATTGATGCTCAAATATGAATCTGACGATCCCTTTCAGCATGCTTCGATTCTGGCACATCAATAGGAAAGGCTGAGCATGGAAGATTGAGACGGAAACCTTAGATCGAAGATAGGGAGCGAAGCCGAACAGGAGCGGATCCGTTCAAGAGCGGGATCTCACGGGTCAGGAAATCCATAAACTGCACAGGCGAGTTAACCCCGTATTTGTGATCAATGTATTTGAGGTAACATTTCATCATGCGTTCGGCCATTTTCAATCGCTCAACTATGCGTCGCTTCAGTAAACCCAGTGCGTCAGGAAAAGGAGGTCTTGTAAAAGGAGTCGGACAGCTTTTATCGTCCGCGGGTCTTTTGCAATGAAGCCCTGACGTTCACAGATCTCCGCCAGCTCTGAATCCCTCAAGCACCGGACAGACCCCTAGCCCGCAACATCGCGCTGGGACCCAATCGGACGATGGCCATCCTAAGGATTAAGGGGACTGAGAATCGGACCAATAAACCCTAAAGGATGAATCATGCAGACCCGGCATGGAAATGGGGGACAACAAACGGTAAGAAGGGACCATGGGGGCCATTGTTGTTGAAGGGGGGCAAATGGAAATTTCTGAAAAAGTCCTGGTCGGTGGACTTGGGGTGTTGTTGTGTTGATGGCTGGGATGGTGTCGCCATTCACTCGCTTTCCATGACATTTTCGTTTTATGTTCATGTGCCTCTCCACATGCTCCACCACTCTCTAGCCGGTGAATGCCGGTTGGTTCTTCCTTGTCACTTTTGAAACGCTCAATCCCACGAATGAGCTAGAAAAAATTCCAAAAGAAGACTACACTAGTTTCATCATTTCCTTTCTTGTTTTCACTTGAGTTCTCAAGCCTTTATCCAAGGAATGGGATGTATCGGACGGTTAGGCAGCGAATCTTCCTTCTGCTCGTTATCCTCACTGTGGCCTGCTCAGCCATGGCCGTGGTAGCCATTACCCTGCTTTACCAGACTGCTTTTGAAGAAGAACGCGTTCGACTGAGAGAGTTTACCCAGACCCAAGCCCACCTCATGGAAGCCGTCGCCAGGTTTGACGCACAGTTCAGCGTGTCGGACCATTCTGAAGGCGCTCAAGGCGCGACACTCAGCCAAATTATTGAGGCCCATAAATTCAATAAGGGGTTTGGTGAAACAGGCGAAATCACCCTAGGCCGTCGTAAGGAAGAGAACATCGTCTGGATTTTACCCCATCGGCATGTTGACTTTGATCACCCCCAACCCACGCCATTTGCCGGAAACCTTGCGGAACCGATGCGGCTAGCCCTATCAGGAAAAACAGGAACCATCGTAGGCCTGGACTACCGAGGAGAGACGGTCCTTGCGGCCTACGAGCCGGTTGCCGTGCTCAATCTCGGGTTAGTATCAAAAATTGATCTTCAAGAAATCCGCCGGCCCTTTATTCAGGCAGCAATTCTCACGGTCGTCGTCGGTCTCGGGATTATTGCACTTGGTGGGTTCCTCCTCTTTCGAATCAGCCATCCCATCATTAGGCAATTGGAGGCCAGTGAAGCCCACACGCGCGCCATCATCGCCCACGCCGCAGACGGCATTATTACGGCCGATGAATCAGGTACCATTGAAACCTTCAACGCCACGGCGGAACGCATATTTTGGTGTATGGCTTCCGAAGTCATCGGGAAAAACCTCAGCATTCTGATGCCAAAACCCGAGAACGAGCACCACCAAGAGCACATTGCTCGCTACCTCCGTACAGGGGAGTCTCATATCTTGGGTACCCGCCGGGAAGTAACCGCCAAACGTCGCGACCACAGCACGTTCCCGTTATCTCTCGCCGTCACGGAGGCCCAGCTCTCAGGGCGGCGAGTATTCATTGCCTTGGTGCGTGATTTGACAGAGGAGAAAATTATGGACCGGCGGTTGACCGCCCAATATGGCATCGCTCGAGCGTTGGCCGAATGCGGGACAATTACCCAAGCCTCTCAGGAAATCCTGTGCGCGGTTTGTCTCAGCCTAGGATGGCAAGTCGGCGCGCTGTGGCGACTGAACCAGCAAACACTGGAACTTCAATGCATTGAAATCTGGAGCGATTCACCTGACCAGTTCGCCGAGTTCGTGGCCATCACCAAACAGACCACTTTTACCAAAAACCAGGGACTGCCGGGACGCGTATGGGAATCTGGTCAGGCAGCCTGGATTACCGATGTGGTCCATGACCAGAATTTTCCAAGAGCCCAAGTGGCCGCGAAGGAACATCTCCACGCAGCCTTTGCCCTTCCAATTCAGCTTGGTGGGGTCACCTATGGGGTCATGGAATTTTTCAGCTACAAAATTCAAGAACCTGATGCCGCACTCTTGCATCAGATGAGCGCGGTGGGCAATCAATTCGGCCAATTCATCGAACGGATTCAGGCGCAGGAAGCCATTGCGGATCTGGCCAAGTTCACGAAGGAAAATCCCTACCCGGTGATCAGAATCTCCCGCGAGGGGAAGATCTTGTATCACAATCAACCCGGCGAAGTCTTTCTTGCAGACTTGGAACGGGAAACAAACCAAGCCTCTAAGGGACAATGGAAACATGCTATTCAAGACGCGTTTCGGCGTGGAGGCGTTCAACGCCAAGAGATCACATGCCACGACCGAATTTTTTCGGTGACCTTATCCGTTGCAATGGGGGCCGATTATATGAATGTGTATGCTCAAGAGATTACCGATCAGCGAAAAGCGGAAAAGGCCCTCCGCCACAGAGAAGAGCATCTCCGCCAAATCCAGAAACTCGAAGCCGTTGGAACCTTAGCCGGCGGCATTGCCCACGATTTCAACAATATCTTGACCCCGTTGATCGGCTATACGGAAATGGCGACAAAAAAGGCTGAAGAGGGAAAGTCGGTCATCGCCAATCTTCAGGAGGTGCTCAAGGCCGGTTATCGGGCCAAAGATCTTGTACAGCAAATCCTGACCTTTAGCCGACAAGGCGAGACCGGGAAAAAACCCATCTTGCTTCAAACCATTATTGATGAGGCGCTCAAACTCCTACGTGCGTCCTTTCCCACCACCATCACGTTGCGAACGGATCTGTCGTCTACGGCAGGGCCGGTGCTTGCCAACCCCACCCAAATCCATCAAGTGATCATGAACCTGGCGACCAATGCGGAATTTGCGATGCGAGGCAAGGCTGGAAGATTGGAGATTACCTTGCAGGAAGTATTCATCGATGACGCCATGTCTCATCGTCCCCCTGGACTCCCAAACGGTTCCTATGTACGACTCGCCATGACCGATTCCGGCCAAGGGATTCCCTCTGATCTCCAGACGCGAATTTTCGACCCGTTTTTCACCACAAAAGACGTAGGGGAAGGCTCGGGAATGGGACTCGCTGTCACTCACGGAATTGTGGCCGATCATGGAGGGGCCATTGAGGTTCAGAGCGAGCCAGGACGAGGAACAACCTTTGTGCTGTATTTCCCGCGAACCCTCGAATTCCACCAGGAGCCGGTTGCCGACACCCCTCTTTCACCCCACGGACGGGGCACGGTGTTGTTCATCGATGATGAACCGTCAATTGTTGCCTTGGGAAAGGCCATGTTGTCAGAACTGGGGTATGACGTCTGGTCCTATACCGACAGCCGTGAGGCACTGGAGGTGTTTCGTCAGCACGCCCATGCGATTGACGTGGTGATTTCGGATCAGACGATGCCCACGTCAACGGGGGAGATCCTGGCCAAACACATGTTGGCTATCCGTCCCTCTATCCCTATCATTCTGTGTACGGGGTTCAGCCACACCATCAATGAGGAGAAGGCGCTCGCCATGGGTATCCAAGTGTTTCTGCGCAAGCCGTACGGCATCCAGGACCTTGCAGAGGCGATCCAGCATGCCTTTTCCAATACATCTGCTCGCAACCATATCAAAAATTGCTGAAGGTACATGAACTCCCCTGCAGTTATGAGCCGCAAGGGGTGCCGTTATGACAATGCGGGCATGGAGAGTTTCCTTCTTAGCTTGAAGGTGGAACTCATCTATACGGTATGCTACCTCACACGGAAGCAAGTCCGGCAATCGATCTTCGCATACGTGGAGGTATATGACAAACGACAGCGCCGACATTCAGCCATCGGTTAGCAGATTCCGATGCAGTACGAAAAAACACACGCTGCGTCACTGACTGTCCACTTTTTCGGGGTAGCAGCATTCCACCAATACCCCTTTTCTGACCTCCGGTCGGCCGTTTATCTCCAGGCCTACAGTCGGGGGATCTCGACGCATTAAAGTATAGAAGAGATAAAGTAGCCGCTCAGATTACCCGGAGTTAAGACCGTCCGAATTTGAGGATCAATTTTTCTAGGATCGAGGCTCTTTTCAATAGACAACTCCTTGTGACTGGCTAAGTCCAGGAAGATAAGATCCCCATCCTGAGAGACCCCTTCCTCATACAGCAAGAGAAGCGGCCTCATGCGGTCCTGCTCATTGGTCTTCACCACGACTCCCACCGACCCGTCGCTCAATTGGACATAGCTCCCTGGAGGATAGACCGTCACAGTCGCAATGAAGGCTTGAATGACGTCGAAATCGCATTTGGCCTTCATCTTCACATAAAGATGGGACAAGGCTTCGGTGGGTGAGAGGTTCGACGAAGCCTCACGCTGACTCGTCAGGTTGTGATACTCAATGACCACTCTGACCAGCCTGGGAAGAAATCCAATCCCCTTCCCACTTAACCCCTGGGGAAATCCAGAGCCATCGAGATTTTCTCGATGTTGATGAACGATTTCGATTACATTGCGGGAAACCCCGGGAACTTGTTCGAGCATCGCCTTCGCATGCTGCGGATACATTTCAAATACCTGTTTTTCTGCAGGTTTGAGAGGACCTTTTTTCGCACGCAGGTTTGCGGGAATCCGATGTAGGCCAAGGTTATGGAACAGGGCCCCGAGACCGAGCGTGTGGGCATCGGTCTGATTCAGTTGTAAGGTCCGGCCTAACAGCAAGGACAACGCACTGACATTCATCGATTCCATGTAGATCTCATCTCCAGGTCTCACTGGAATAGGCGGAGTCACCAAAGTCATAGCGGGTGACGTCCCCTGCAGGAGGTTCGTCATAGACCCGACGACCTGATCGGCGAATTCGAGACCCTCTGGGGCTCCAGCACTAACCTTCCTCATGATGCTCTCGCTCTGGTGTATGCCATCTAAGTAAGCATCCCGTGTTTGATTGAGGGCCTTTTGCTGAGAGGTAAAAGCTTCGATCCGTTCAGCCTTTCCCTGTTTGAGGGTGGTCTCCTCTTGAGATTCCACATGAAGAGAATCCTCTCTGTCTTGAGAGGGCTCCTCGACAAGCAGTGGCGATGAAAATTCTAGGGCGTGGATGGCGTCCGGATCAGATTTGTCGGGATCATAAAAGATTTTCCAGAGGCGGTGTTTCTTAATGATCGCGACATCATTGTCGGAGGTGATTTGAAATGTATTCCTGACAAACGGGTGTTCTGCCCAGGAATGGTCGAGTTTGATGTATAACCCCACCCGAAGTTTTTCAATGCTAATCGCAATGAACCCCATGACTTACCCCTTTCACAATTTCCACCAAAAGAGTCTTATTGACTAACTAACCCCCTCGGCACTCACCGCGATCGTCCCTAGGAAGAAGAATCAACCTTAATCATGGTCAAAGGAATAAAAAGGCGAGGAGGGCCGGATAAGGTCGGCGTCATCGGTACGTTACCGGCATACACCACTGGGATAGAGATGGAGCCAGGTTGCCTTCCACTGGGGAAATGAGCTGAACCCGGCGCACGGTCATGGAAAAGCCAGGAAGGTAGAGGTGTTTAAGCGTCCCCTCCCGATGGCTGGACTGCCCAGAAGACAATGCCCAACTCCCAAGGGCAATTGAGTAAATCCGCATGCTGATGCCAACCATCCGAATTCTTTTCTTCATGATCTTCATTGTAAAAAACTGGTGTTCGTGGTGAATATCATTGATGATGGATATGAAAAACACAGGCTACTGTGTTGGCCCATCATGCGTAGATGATACGTGGGCTAACGGATACACAGCGTCGGGGAGTATTGCACCGGACACCTCAAGATGGATCTCAGGCTCCTGCTCATTGCCTGATTTCTAGATTAGCAGCCTGCGCACAAAAAGGAAAATGTCCTAAAGTACATCAGGTGTATTACTTAAATATATTGGCATATCATGGGCGGTGCTGAGGAGGTGGCATGACTCACCGCGCGGCCTTGAGCGGGCCATGCGAACGGACAAGGCGAGACCTATCGTAGCCACAACGAAAAACGCTGGGTGGAGGGGGATACGGACAAGGAACGATGAAGAAAATGGAACGATTACTGGTGTGGAGAGATGCGTATCTGTTGGAGGGAACGCCCAGGCACTTCCATACCGTCTTCAACTAGGCGAGTCAGTAAGCCATAGCGATTGGACACTTTCAACTTGCGATAGATTTTTTGCAGGTGGCTTTTCACCGTCCGTTCGGTGATGTCCAAATGCCCCGCAATTTCCACGTTGGTCAATCCCGCCCGTACCTCCTGTGCAATGTGGTATTGCCGAAGCGTCACCCACTGGCCAGCCAGCCACAGGCTTGTTCCTGAGGCCACAGGGAACGGCTTGGGCCCAGCAGCCGGTCTGTCACTAAGCCGATGATCCGACCTTCTTGGGTGGGCACACAAATCACACGAGCCTCATATTGCTGCCCCTCCCGCTCAAAAGTTAGCCCAGTGGATTTTTCCGATCCCGTTCTCCACGCCTCCATAATCTTCTGTAGCAGCCGGGCACTAACCAGCCGTGGAAACAGGTCTCTCACGCGGGCCCCCTTGAGACGAATCGAATTCAGAAAATGGCCGTGGACGGGATTGGGATAACTCGCATCCACATATTCCCCGTTGGGATCCCACACAAAAATTTCATGAGGATACTGTGTCTCTAAACGTGAGAGCGCGAGAAGAGGTGTCTCTGGCTGACCCGACACCTGACGTCGCGTCGGCAGTGCCGAACGAACTTTTCGTTGTTGAAGAGAAACAGATGGGGAACGCAACGACCTATTCTCTTGGTGATGCCCGGCCACCATTACCAGGGGCTAAGACGATAACACGTATTGGGCCACAAACCGTGAATAATTTCAACCATTTTCTTAGTCATAGTCAGAAATGAGATACTAAACATCGGCTCACGATCGTTCCTTCATTCTTTCATACCCACCAACGGATAAAGTATAAATACACCATGAAAAAACTGTACATCTCACAAAGTCTGATCGACGTGGAATCTCGCAAGGAATTGTTGGATCAGGCTCAGATACCGGCCACGATCAAAAATCAACGCTCAGCGATGTTGGGGGGTGAAGTACCGTTTGTCGAAGTTTTTCCGGAACTATGGGTGCTGAAGGACGAGGATTTTGAACGAGCCAAAACCTTACTCGACGACTGGGACCGCGCTCGACCTGTCGAATCAACCGGATGGACCTGTTCCGGTTGCCACGAAGTGCATCAAAAAGAATTCACCACTTGTTGGAAATGCGGCCAGGAAAGACGGTAAAAGAATTCAGCCGGGTCTCGCCAAGGCTATATAAGTTCCTAGTGTTCCCATCATCCTGCGCTCTTCGGCAAACACATGACAAGTTCCATAATGGATCTTGCTAAATTCCGGCGTTTCCACCTTGACCCAGATTCTTTGCCGTTGGCTCAGGAGGCCAGTCTGGTTTAAGCTGAACCAAGGCTTCACGTGTGCCTCCAATCCCTACACGTAGATATCTGTATTTTTACACTCTCATGTCTTCCACAAAGGTAATCTGCCGCAGCATTCTTATTCTTTTGCTCCTTGGGCTGCCTCCTCTGGGTATTGTCCTGTCTGGCCAAGCTCTTCCCAACGATTGGACTCTATTGCCCATTCCTCTACAGGCAGGAGACGCCTCTCTTTCCTGGCCGATATTTGGACTGCTGGCCCTGCTAATCTCCGGAACTCTTGCCCCGTTTCTTTGGCGATATGGAAAAACCCGTTGCCACAGCACATTCAAATCCGATTCCGCCGAAGGGTTTCCCTGGTGGGGTTGGATGGGGGTAGGATGGACGGCTTTTGCCTGGGTATTCGCCTGGACCCGCTTCTCCTGGTTTCAAGCCTGGCAACCATACACCTTCCCCCTGCTCTGGTTTGGCTACATCGTCGTCATCAACGCCTTACTATTTTCTCGAACCGGCCAGTGCATGCTCGTCAACCAGCCAAAGTTTCTTTTCAAACTCTTCGTCCTCAGCGCCGGCTTCTGGTGGATGTTTGAATACCTCAATCAGTTTGTACATAACTGGCATTATGTCGGGATGACGGAGGTTCATGCCGTGACCACTGTCTCTTGGATGACCCTCGCGTTCTCCACAGTTCTGCCTGCCGTCTTAGGAACGTATGAATACATCTCTTCATTCAGACAACTGAAGGCCCCGCTTGAGAACTGGCATGTCGTCCCCACGGTTGATAATCCACGGACTGGATGGCTGTTGATCAGCCTTGGTTGTCTTGGACTTCTCCTGATTGGAATGTGGCCTACCGTGTTGTTTCCTCTCCTCTGGATTGCCCCACTCCTGATCATTCTTGGAATAAAAATAATCCGGAGGGACCCGACCGTCTTAACGCCTTTGACCAAAGGCAACTGGAGTCCCGTGGGGCTTTCCGCGATGGCAGCGCTGGTCTGCGGAGGGTTTTGGGAAATGTGGAATGCCTACAGCCTGGTCCATTGGGAATATTCGATTCCCTACGTCCATGCATTCAAGATATTTGAAATGCCGATTTTAGGCTATGCCGGCTATTTGCCGTTTGGGTTGGAATGTGTCGCAGTCACCGAGTTGTTCTTGGGAGTGTTGCCGTGGAACCTGGCATGGCCGGGGAGTTCAGACAGAATGCCACCGGCTGCTCGACTTGAGCCCTCCCTACGAGATTCCCATTCAACTTCACAACGCCTATGAGGCTGGCAGAGAATCCGGTATGGACATGGAGGGAATATCAAACGAATCGCCCACCGACAGGGCCATGCCAAACAAACCAAGATAATGCGCAGTAAATTCCGCACGCCGTGTTTCATCCCCTTCCGAATAGAAATGTTCGGAAATAAGAAAGGGCACCCAGGAGGTCGTGTAAATTCTGACTCGAGGATAGGCGTCGGGATCAGGAGGCGACGGCAAGACAGTATAAGGGGCTTTGACGGTATCCAATGCGTGGCGGATCTGTTCTTGGCCGGGCTTCAGTACCACATAATAAGGTTGGCCCGACATCATCACCTGGGAGTACCAGAACACGGCATTCTCCAGGCACGCCGCTTGGCTGAATGCATTGGAAACATACCCGAAGACTGCCACTACCACCAGCAGGAGTATCTTACGCCACATTCTGACTCATTCTTTCTCGATGTTCATCGATAAGGGAACTTGATACAAACCAGTCGGTATCCGCACATGCCTCATCACGTTGAGCTGAATTCCCCTTCAGAAATCCATTTCAATTGTAACGGTCAGAGAAGAAAAAACTTGATGGAGATCAACCGAAAATCTGGAAGAGGGGTAGAGACATTACGATTCACTACCACGTAGTAGCGACTGACAGATCCCCTGCATGTCCGATGGAAGGCTCACTGAATATTCCTGGAACTTCTCTGACAAGGGATGCAGAAACCCCAATGTGCGTGCATGGAGCATCACCCGTGGAATGTCAATTTCCTTGACCCGGCACACTTTCTGATCGCCATACGTCTCATCCCCAAGGATCGGGCAACCTAAAAACGCCAGATGAACCCGGAGCTGATGCGTCCGACCAGTGCGTGGAAATAACACCACCTGTGAAACCAGGCCCCCTACGGTCTGAACGATCCGATACTCCGTGACGGCTCGTTGTGGTTGCGCGGTGTTGGACGATACTGTTTTCCCCTCTCCCCGATCCCGACCGATGGGCAACTCGATCACTCCCTGGTCATCCCGGGGTACGCCCCAGACGAGTGCTTCGTAGATCCGGGTGATCGAGTGCTTTGCAAACTGTGCCGCCAGCACACGATGAGCATGATCGGTCTTGGCGACCACCATCACCCCGGAGGTGTCCTTATCCAGTCGATGGACCAGTCCTGGCTTCGCCGTTTTCCCAATGGACATTTCTGCATCGGCATGGTTTTGAATATGGGCCAACAGAGCATTGATCATTGTGCCCGCCCAGTTCCCTGACGCGGGATGCACCACCACTCCCGCAGGCTTGTTCAGGACCAGTAGGACTTCATCCTCGTGAAGGATTTCCAATGGCATTGCTTTCCCATCGACCAGGAGCGGTCCCGGCTGGGGAACATCCATCGTAATGTGATCACCTGGTTTAATGGTGTGACCCGGTTTGACGATCCTGGCATTGACCTGGATCCGTCCCAACTCGATCAAGCGTTGCAACCGTGAGCGGGACATATCCCGTTCACGGTTAACCAAAAATTGATCAAGGCGTTTGCGTGTTTCCCCCGCCGTTACGATAAATTCGGTAATCATGTAGGTGGATCAGAGTTGGGGGACGAATGGAAGTTCAGACGAGGGGCCGTGGGCAGAATCCTTAATGGGCAACACGACGATGGCACCATTCAGCCATTAACGAAACACGGTGTAACTGGGATGGACCTCAACCGGCATCTCACTCAGAATGACGTCCTTTATCACGACTGGCTTTATCCGTGGCTAGCTCAGAATTCTTCAGACAGGGTCTGATGAATGAAGTATCAATTATTACAGCTTCATTTCAAAGGCCCGTTAGTCGGCCAGTCGTACCCGGTCACCGCAGCGAATGGTGCCGCCCTGTGCGACTGACGCATACACCCCAACATTGCCGTGATTATACTGGACGGCGGTACGCAGAATCCCTGTGTCCTTCGGAAGATCTCCTTGCGCTAACGTCGTCATCACACAGCGGCCGCAAGAACCGGTAATCTTCAGACGCACCTGTTCCCCGATGTCCAGCGTATGACCGATCCAGTCATTTTCAATAAAGCCTTGCTCATCCCCTCCAGGCTCCACAACAAGATTGGGACGAAATCGCGGCGCATCGAAGAGCCCTTCCGGATACGCATCCCGAAGCCGGTTGAGCGTAGCGGTGGTCAGAAGATGCACCATGGCGCCGTCGAAAAAGGTGCCAGTGGGAAGCGAGAAATCCGTGACGGTGTCCCGTTTATCGCGGCCCTCGATATCGGGCCAGTATTCTTCCGACTGCGCGACCCAGGATGCGGGCATGGTGGACTGAACGCCGGTCACCCGCCCGCCCTCGGTGACCGCCAGTGTGACCTCACGATTCAGAGCTTTGGAAAGGACCTGGGACAGATCCTTTTGCTCACTGATGACCATCGTGCCATCAGGAAAGGTGATGCGGACACGAGGCACCATTTCATTGTCACTCACCGGCTCCATGAGGCTTGCCTGAAAGGCAAAAAAATTAGGCCATTTTTTTGGATTTTTGGCGGTGGCAACTTTGCCATCGGCCCCATCCAGAATGGCGTAAACCCGATCTCCCACAAGCCCGTAGGCGTTGACCTGGGCAAAAGACAATGTCTCGCCTCTCATCGACTTGACAGGATAGCGCCACAAAAACTGAACCATACCAATTTCAGATTGGGGGACATCCGACACATTCAACCCTCCTTATGAATATAGGCTACGGGACACAAACTAACAGTGATTTCTTGGCATCCCTACCTCTACCCCAATACGCCTCTCGTGTTCCATAGAAAAAGGTAGGAGGGAATGCAGACATTCCTACCAATGTCTATCATAACGCCGAATGTCCTCGCGAGGGAATGAGGAGATTTCGACGAGATCTCACGTCATCTTCCTGCCTCTCCCGAAAACGGTGCAGGATCCACCTGTGGCCATACAGTCCTGATCGACCAGATCCCCTTCAGTATCAGGATATCGGTGAGGGCTAAGCAGCCATTGAGAGGAGTATCCCTACGCTTCGTCAAGGCAGGTGGAGTCATTGACACAAAAGTTCTATACTCTGCCTCTGCAAGAAGCCCGCAATTTTGGAACGACTGAAGACCATTGGCAATCCTTTGCGGAACCAAACCGCACATACAATGAAGGGTTGAACATCGTTGGCTATTCTCGGGACGATCGCTGCTTCCTTGCACCACGAACAGCAGGCTTCCATCCCGATGTGAAGGTTAACAATCTGGAGGGCATATCTATGTTACCGGACATTCTGGAAAAAGCACGAACCGTATTGACCGCTCCTGGAGAATTCTACCGCCACATGTCCAAGTTAGGAGGGTTCCTGGAGCCCATGCTCTTTCTGATTGTGATGGCGGTGGTGGGGGCCATCATCTTCATAGGCCTTGGCTTCCTTGGGTTGGGAACCTTTGGCGCCCTTGGTGTGGGGATCGGAACCATGATTTTCATGCCAATCATGGCGGTAGTGGGAAGCTTTATCGGCGGGGCCATCATGTTTGTCATCTGGAAATTGATGGGCACGCAGGAGCCCTTCGAAGTGGCCTATCGGTGCGTGGCCTATGCTTCAGCCATTTATCCAGTCACCGCTCTTCTCGGATTGCTCCCCTATCTCGGATCCATCGTCGGGATTGCATGGGGCATGTATCTCATGTTTATCGCGACGAAAGAAGTTCATCAATTGAATGAAAAAACGGCGTCCATGGTATTTGGCATCATGGGCTTCATTTTGATTGTCTCTAATGTCAGCAGTGAGATGGCCGCCCGCCGGATGGCCACGGAATTTAAAAACATGGGACCCGCCATTGAGAACATCCAAAACATGGAACCCGAAGAAGCCGGAAAAATGGTGGGTGAATTTCTCAAAGGTCTGGAAAAAGCTCAAAAGGAGAAATCCGGATCGCAGAATGATTAACGTGAGCCTGTAGGGATTGTGTTCTCATTTTGTGAAAGGACCAGTCATTCACCCGAAAGCTCCACAATCTTGGATGCCTATCCATGCGAGTGTCCACCCCTCTGTATTGAACTCGACAATTCGGCACGGACCGGAAGGCATCTCTGGGCATCTCCACCTTTGAACTGGCACTTCTTTTGAATGCCACCTTAGGATACCAATGGTGCCCTGGAGGAATGATGACCATCCCCCAAGACACCTCTCACCAAACTGAATGGTCGAATCAGGAGTTAGGGAAGTTCGACGATATCGGACTTCATCGGCCCGAGTAGGCCAAGCAACTCCTCCTGTTCCGTTTGGGGAACCTTGAATGTATTGAGCGCAGCAACCAGGTCCTCCACCATAGCGGTAAAGTCAGCAGTATTGATGCGCATTCCCGCATGCGTCGTCTTCATGTCCCTGCCCGTATACGGGCAGGGTCCACCAGTCGCCCCACAGACTTGATCCACAAGATGTCCCTTCAGTTTCGGGATATCGGTGGTGGCAAAGCGACCATTGATACGAGCATCGTTGGCAACATTGCCCACAAATTCATCGATGACCGCCGTGATAGCCGGCTTTCCCCCTAACCGGTCGTACAAGGATGTCGTCGCCTTTCCTGCGGGGGGCTCGACCGTCGAACAGGCCGCCCCACTCATGAACAGCCCCATGGCTAACCCGAGAGCCGTACGCTTCATACAAGCACGCATACACTTACTCCTTTCGTTGATGACTGAGAGAAAGCGTTCAGGCCTTTCATAACAGCCCGGCCCACTCCCGTGAATAACACTTGCTGTCTCAAATGGTGGCTTTCACATCAGCCATGGATGCGCCAAAATTTACGTGAAACACCTGCCCCTCTAACACCAACGCAGGAACCGATTTCACGCCGGCCGCTTCCGCCTCAGCCACTCGGTTCGGTTTTTGTGCAAAAGGGACAATTTCCAGATCGTATCGTTGACGATCAATCGCCTGGGCCACCATGTCCTCAGCCGCCACGCACACCGGACAACCCGCATGATAAAATACCGCTTTCTTCATTACTCACCTCCTATTTTGATTTGTAGATAAAAAGTATTGAGTCGATACTTTATTGAGAATACTGGCCACATGCCCATTTGTCAAATCTGTATCGAGGCGATACAATGGATCTATGAGCGAGCAAGAAGCCAATGACGCGCTGGAGCGTTTATGCAATCTGCTACGGATGGAAGCACGGGCTTTTGGTCTACGTTTTGGGTTACAGCCCGTGCAAATGGAGGCGCTGAAGTATTTAACGCAATGCAATCGCTATTCAGATACGCCACAGGCCGTGGGAGAGTATCTGGGATTAACGAAGGGAACCGTTTCGCAATCGCTGAAGGCACTCGAGCAGAAGGGACTCCTGACCAAGAAACCCGATAAGCAGGACAAACGGGTGATCCATCTCACCCCTACCCTCAAAGGCAACAACCTGACGAAGAAAGCAACCCAGACCAAAGGCCTGGGGCGGGCACTGGCCATCACGAATTCCATCACAGACACTGAACTGACTCAGATGCTCCGCTCGGTCTTGCGTGGGCTCCAGCAAGTCAATGGACGCAAGGCTTTTGGGGCCTGCCACACCTGCCGCTTTAATGAACAACATCCTGAAGGATCTGTCTGCGGCTTGACCCATGAGCCGTTGAGCGCACAAGACGTTCAATTGATCTGCCGCGAGCACCAATATCCGCAATAGCGCATGTGCGCCACATCGTTCACGGCTCACCATATATAGACAAGCCGCCCACACACATCCCAAGACTCCAAGTGCCAAGTCTCAAAGCGGAGGGTACGCCTCCATTGTTTCATGCGATATCGCCTTGCTACAGCTATTCGGAAATCGGCTTGTAGAGTTTGAGGGGTGCTCTCCGTTTTTTTCGCAGGCGAAGATTGAGCATTTCCACCGTGACGGAAAACGCCATTGAAAAATAAATATAGCCTTTCGGCACATGCACATCGAACCCCTCCACCATGAGTGTGACACCCACGAGAATGAGAAAGGAGAGAGCAAGAACTTTGATGGTCGGATGCTCATCGACAAAATCTCCAATCGCTTTTGCGGCCATCAGCATCACGAGCACCGCCAGGATAATGGCGATGGCCATAAGAGAAACCTGATCAACCAGACCGACCGCCGTGATGACCGAATCCAGTGAAAACACAATATCCAGAAGCGCAATTTGGAGGAGGACCATTCCCAAACTGGCAACCATAATCGTGTGACCGCTCTCTTCTTCTATCCCTTCCAGGCTGTTATGGATTTCATGCGTAGCTTTCGCCATCAGAAACAGCCCGCCACCGACCAGAATGATATCGCGCCCTGAAATTGCGTGGGTGAACACTGTCACCAACGGTTCGGTTAATCCCATGACCCAGGAAATCGAAAACAGCAATCCCAGGCGCGCGATCATGGCGAGGCCAAGCCCTGCTCTTCTGGCAAGCGCCCGCTGACTCTCGGGAAGACGTCCGACAAGGATGGAGATGAAAATAATATTATCGATCCCCAGGACAATTTCCAACGCGGTTAACGTGCCTAATGCGATCCATGCTTCAGGACTTGTCAGCCATTCAAACATCAGATTTTCCTCTTCTTTCTTGTGATCATCGAATGCGTTGAGCCATGCCGGCGGCAGTGTTCCTGCACGGCGATGTGCGACCGTGCAGGATGCGTCTTCTTGAACGCATGCGCTTTTTTCTAGAGTGGACCGTGGTCATCCTTGGTTTGTGAACAAGAAACATTGCTGACCTGCCTTCTCATGGTGAACCGATCATATGGGGTGACATTCTCGGAGGCTGTCCATAGATGGCATGATAGATCCACCTCCTTCAGCATGAGCGCGTTTTGAGAAAACGCCTAAAGAAGTCAATGAGTTATGAGATTTCGCCTCGATGTAACCTGAGTGCGTCGGTAGCCAACCGCCTCCCCTTGACACCTCTCGCACCGCTATGTAACCATTGGTTACATGACGCCTGAAACATTCAAACAAATTCGGCAGCGCCTCGGTTTAACCCAAACTCAACTGGCTGAACGCCTCCGCACCACCCGTATGACCATTACCCGTTACGAGTGCGGGATGCGCCGGATTCCTGGAGTGGTAGAAGCCATCCTCTCCCACCTGGACTCCCCGACACAGATTCCCATGGCCGGCATCGTCGCCGCCGGCAACCCGATTGAACCCATTCCCCAAACCGAACTGGTGGAGGTTCCACCCTCCATGCTGCGAACGGGAGACAATTTCGCGTTACGCGTGAAAGGTGAATCGATGCGGGATGAAGGCATTCTGCCCGGCGACCTGGTGATTGTACACAAGCAAGAAATGGCGCGAAATGGCCAAACCGTGGTCGCGCTGGTGAATCAGGAAGCGACGATTAAAAAGTATTACCGAAAAGAGGGACAGATTGAACTGCATCCGGCGAACACGACCATGGCTCCGATTCTGGTGACCCCGCAGGATGAGTTTGTGATTGAAGGAGTGGTGATCGGGGTCATTCGGCATTGCGGGTAGATGAATCTTGAAAATTCCAGGATAGATTCCCCATGAACGATGTCGGAAATGACGAGGAAAAGGGCTGTCATCCTGAGCCCCAGGCGAAGGATCTGTGCCCAGGTTGAGAAACCAGGACCCGGCGAGATCCTTCGTTTTACTCAGAATGATAGGCCGATTGATGGTTTCTGCAGTCACACGGTATTCGTCCAATGCCTGAATGGTGAAATTGAAGTTTCTACAATGATGGACCGTCAGATTGTGTATTTCTGCATTCCGCGATTCGAAGTGGCTCTGGCGCGCCTCGACAACCCGACCTTACGCACAAAACCTGTCGCCGTGGCTTCTACGCATGCCGCCCGCGCCATCATCCGTGAAGTCTCGTCCGAAGCCGAAGACGCCGGGGTGATACCGGGGCTTTCGGCCGATCGGGCCAGACGACGCTGCCCCTCGCTCCAGCTTGTTCCTCCGAATCCCTTCCGTGTGGTCCGCGCCCATCACGCGCTTTTACCTTCAATTAGACCAGTCGCACCTATCTGGGAACCCTATAAGCCCGGTCATTTCTTTCTGGATCTGACCGGCACCACTCGCCTGTTTGGTGCCGCTTGCGACACCACGATGCGCCTGGAACGAGACATCTCTCACCGGCTTGGACTCCAGAGCGTGGCCGGTGTTGGAACAAATAAACTGGTCGCACAGATGGCGTCCTCCGTCTTGACGCCTCCGCAATTGTGCGATGTGCGAGCAGGTTCGGAACAGGACTTTCTGCTGCCGTTACCCGTCTCAGCGCTTCCCGGACTTCTTGGCCCACAAGGTGCCACGCTCCGGACTACGTTGCTGGATTTGAATCTACAGACAATTGCCGACATGGTGGGCATTGAGTTGGAGGCCTTGGAGCCAGTCTTTGGCCGATGGGGCCATCGGCTATATCATTGGGCACGCGGGATCGACTCGTCTCCCGTCTTCCCTCCCGGCACGTCTCCCTCACTGACCCGTTCTCATCTATTTGAGCCGGATGCCATCAACATGGCCCAACTTCTCGGAGGGCTCTCGACCCTGATCGACGCCCTTTGCCGTGATCTGCGCCGACAACATCATGTCGGCAATCATCTGACCCTGACCATCTGCTACAGCGACCAACAGACCGTCAGTCGCTCGTGCACGCTCGCCACACCAACGCATTGGGAGGTTGAAATGCTTGCATCTATCCACTCGTTATTCCGTCGCTGTTTCCAGCGTCGCGTTCGTGTACGCTCACTGACTATTCGGAGCAATAGCTTTCGTCCTCCGCCAGAACAACTGTTGCTTTTTGCCTCGGAGGATGGGTACGACCAGCAGGGCCAGCCGCCCCGTCCCCATCGATTGGCATTAGCCCTCGATCGTTTGCATACCCGGTTCGGCATGAAAGTCATTCAATGGGGACGATCACACATGGCCTCTCGTTTAGATTGAATAGGTAAATATTGGAAAATTCCCCAGCGGTGCCTCATCTCTCTGGCATGATTGCCACTGTTTTTATGACATTAATTAATATGAAAAATAACCAATGATTAATAGGTGTTTTGCATTTTAAAATAATTAAAATAAAACCTATACTTTAGACTTACAGCTATCCACAGACAGAAAAAATAAGGCATCACTTCAATCAACAGGTTATCAACAGACGCATAAAGTTAAGCGATACTTTAACTATAAAATGGACACGCAATTCATATTTGAGGTCTCACTTCATGTCATCCTTTGTCCACTTGCATGTTCATTCGGAGTACTCCCCGATGCAAGGGATTTCCACGCTGGAGGCCCTGTGCCAGACGGCAAGGGGACATGGAGCCGAGACGCTCGCACTGACCGATACGAACGGACTGTACGGCGCGATTCGCTTTATCGAGGTCGCACAGGCCCATGGCTTACGCCCGATCCTGGGAGCCGAACTCACCCACAACCGGCATCGTGCTGTGCTCCTGGTCAAAGATTCCTTTGGCTATACCAACCTCTGCCGTCTGCTCTCCCAACGTCATTGCGACGCCGACTTTGACTGCATCACCTCGGTTCAGGAACACCGCCAAGGACTGATTATCCTCTCTGATGATCTTCCGGCACTGACCGCCTGGAAACGCCACTCCCCTACCGATCTGTACGTAGAGCTGTCGCCTGGCGCACTCATGCACCAGGCCTTGGCCTTTAGCCGCCGTGCGCACCTTCCCCCAGTTGCAACTAACCGGGTGCATTTCGTGACCCCTCAGGAATTCCCCTTACACCAAATCCTCCGCGCGATCGCGTTGAACACCACACTCTCGCAATTACCTCCTGACGCGTGCTGTGCACCCAACCATTGGTTGATGCCGCCTGCGACGCTGGCGCCACAGTTTCCCCATGTTCCTCATGCCATGACCAACACCTGGAAGATCGCGCAGCACTGCCAGACCGAGTGGTCGTTCAAAGCGACGATTTTCCCCGGCTTTCGCCAGCTCTCCGACCCGCATGCCTTCACCATGCTACGCGAGAAGACCTACGACGGGGCCCGATGGCGGTACGGCTCACTGACACCGGTCGTGACCGACCGTATCGAACGCGAACTGGGCGTTATCCGGGATAAAAGCTACGCCCACTATTTTCTGGTGGTTGACGAGATTGTCCGCCAAGCGCCTCGCACCTGTGGCCGGGGATCGGCGGCGGCGTCCATCGTGTCCTATTGCCTGGGTATTACCCATGTGGACCCCATCCGTCACAATCTGTTTTTTGAACGGTTTTTGAATCCCGGGCGTCATGATCCGCCGGATATCGACGTGGATTTCCCCTGGGATGAGCGCGACCGCATTGTAGATTTTGTCTTCGCACGCTATGGCAGCCGACAGGCGGGCATGGTGGCCAATCAGAATACGCTGGCGCTCCGGGCGGCCGTGCGTGAAGTCGCCAAAGTCTATGGCATGCCTCCTGGGGAGATTCAACAGGTCAGTCAATTGCTGGCTCGCCTCCCGCTCACCGAGCTTCCGGTTCACCAGGTCCCCGCCTCCCCTTGCAGCCAATCTGTGAGCCGGAATGCCCGCCCTCACAGCATTCGAGAAAAGGAAAGCCCTCGCCCGTCACCATCTTCAACGCCACACAATGGGAACAGAAAGAACTCACATCTTGATGGGGCCTCGGCGTTCACCGATTTGCGCAACCCATGGCCGGCAATTATCAGCCTCGCCCTTCAACTCCAGGGACGGTTCCGTCACCTGTCGCTGCATTGTGGGGGCATCGTCATTGTCCCTGACGACCTCCGACGCTATGTGCCGGTGGAAGTATCGGCAAAAGGTATTCCGGTCATTCAATGGGAAAAAGATCAAACGGAGGATGCCGGCCTGGTCAAAATCGATCTCCTGGGCAATCGATCCCTGGCCGTCATTCGGGATGCCATTGCAGCAATTGCGGCAAACACGGGCCACCACATCGACTATGCCACCTGGGACCCATTAACCGATCACAAGACACAACAGCTCATTCAACGGGGTGAGACGATCGGATGTTTTTACATTGAATCGCCCGCCACCCGCCTGCTCCTGAAAAAACTCTGGACGGGCATGCCCGCCGATCGACGCGCGCGCGCCGATGTCTTTGAATATCTCATCATCGTCTCATCGTTGATTCGTCCCGCTGCAAACCGGTTCATTCAAGAATTTGTCCGACGGGCGCATGGCGGAGCCTGTCGTCCCCTTCATCCGTTGGTGGAAGGCGTGCTCGTGAAAACCCACGGCATCATGGTGTATCAAGAAGACGTCACCAAGGTGGCCATGGGTCTGGCGGGATTTTCCGTGGAAGATGGCGATCAACTCCGGAAAATCCTCAGCAAGAAGCATAAGCAACGCCAGCTTCGTGATTACCAACGCCAGTTTGTCGACGGCGCGCGCGCGCGCGGGGTGGATGCACGAACGATTGAGCGGGTCTGGGCCATGACGATGAGTTTTGCGGGCTATAGTTTTTGTAAGCCCCATTCGGCCAGTTACGCGCAGGTGTCATTCAAATCGGCCTATCTCCGAGCCCATTATCCTGCGGAATTCATGGCCGCCGTCATCAGCAATCAGGGCGGGTTTTATTCCACCTTCGCCTATCTGTCAGAAGCCCGCCGGATGGGGCTGACCATCCTCCCCCCGGACATCAATGCCAGCGCGTGGGCATACGAGGGAGCAGGAACGACCATCCGCATGGGCTTCATGCAAATGAAAGGATTAGCACGGGGGTTTGTTGATCGTCTTCTCGAAGAGCGGCATCGCCACGGGGCGTTTCAGTCGTTTCACGATTTTCTGACCAGGCTCCATCCCGAACCGGCGCAGATTCGTTTATTAATTCTGGCAGGCTGTTTCGATACCATTGCCGGTGAAGTCACCCGCCCCGGCCTCCTCTGGCGCGTCTATGCCGAGCATCCAACCTGCGGCATCTCCGCCAGATCAGCTACACAACACGCCACCCCCCTCTTGCCAACCGCCCGTCTGCTCCCGATTCCCAACGAGTATTCCCCAGAACGGATGATTCAGCATGAGATTGAGCTCTTCGGCTTCCCCCTCCGATGCCATCCGTTGACACTCTACGCGAAACACTTGCAAGGTCTAAGGATCATTCACGCGATAGAGATGGCTGCGCATATCGGCCGCCGGATCATGATGGTTGGCTGGCTGATCACCGAAAAAACCGCGTCGACCAGACATGGCGAACCGATGGAATTTATCACGCTGGAAGATACCACGGAGCTGTACGATGCTACGTTGTTCCCCGACACGTTTCAACGATACGGTCCGTTACTCACGAACGAACGGCCGCTTCTTCTGAAGGGACTGGTAGAGGAAGACTTTACCGCCACCACACTAACCGTGCATCACATACAAGTGATCGGTTAACGCAAAATCACTACAAACATAGATTTCACCATCCACTCATGGGACGAGCAAATGGTAACCCACTGCGGCCCCCACCCGCTTGTCATTCTGAGCCCACGGCGAAGAATCTGTGCCCAGCTGAAGAACTTCAGTCCGAATTCTTATCCTGAGGGGAGAAAGATAACGCGAAGAAATCTGATGTAAAAAATGAGGCAACACCGGGAGGTTCCCCTCCAATTCATCGTCCCTTCAGCTGAGGTGTATGAGGAGCAGAAAAGTTCAAATGGTATTTCAAGAAACATCCCACTTGAGGGTCAAGATCGACCTGTTGATTGGAAACCAGAATGACCAGCCCAGGGTAAACCTTCAACTTTTCCAATACATAGCTGACCTCGATATTCGCATACCGGTCATGGCTATCTTTCACCTCACTCCGTTTCCCAAACAAGGCATCCGCTTCATCAAACAGCAACACCGCCTTCTTCATTTCGGCAGTCTTCAACACACGCGCCAGATTCTTTTCCGTCTCCCCGATATACTTGCTGACAACCTGGCTGAGATTCACCCGATACATCGAGAACCCTAACTCCCGAGCCATGATTTCCGCGGCCATCGTTTTTCCCGCCCCGCTGGGACCCGAAAAAAGCGCAAGGGTCCCTTGAGAAGACTCGGGCTTTTTTCGAAAGCTAGGCACCATAAACCCTGTGCGGGACTCCCGAGCCATCTGCCTAAAAAGGCCGATCTGCCCACTTGAAAATCTCAGACTGGATCCGGTCCCAGCAGGAACAAGATTTTTACTAGTAGCCGGTGAACACGAATTGCCCATGAGTTAATCCCCAAAACAGAGCGAACCAAGAACGTGACCATTCAGAAATCAGATCTTTCCGTTCCTTACCCTTAAGGTAATGAAAACGAGATCTCCCTCCCTAGGCTGATTGCTACAGGACCAGAATAATAGATTTGCTTCCAAACGCCAAATCTTTAATGTATACAAATTGCCTTGAACGAACGCACTTCTGATGTGCAAAAAGTGGCTGGAGCTAGTGGACGATTTTAGAACTTTTCGAGTGGAGCGACAGGGATCAGAGTTTTTTGCATTCCTTGCGGCATAGGGTGGAAGACCTTAAAAATTCCAAAAATATCAACTACTTTTAAATAGGGTGAGTGACGGGTTTCGAATTTATAGGGATCTTCAGGAATCTCAAGAGTTTAGCGTGGTTAGAGTCGACAGGAAGGGACAAATAGGGAAACCTGTCCCAACCCCCCAACCTATACGCAACCTCAACTTGAGGTTTGTCTCAACAAAAAAGCCTTAAAGGCAAATCGAGAATGGACCAGAAAATCATTCGTTTATGTTGGTTGCGGGGCCTCGATTTTGTCATTATTTTGCTTCGCCCATCAGGATTCCCTTGATTCCAGAAGAGGGTAAATTCTCCTTAGGTTCTAACTCCAAGTGCAACACTTCCGGCCCTGCTTGGCTATGGTGTTGCCATGAACAAGAAATCCTATACGCACTTGAGTTTCGAAGAACGTGAGACACTGAGCTTGGGGTTGGCCCAAGGCCATTCGTTGCGCACAATGGCCACGGTCTTGGGGCGGACGCCGAGCACACTGAGCCGGGAGCAGGCCCGCAACGCGACACCGAGCTGGCCGTATCGGGCTTGTACAGCCCATGCCCGTGCGACAGGTCGGACTCGCTTGGCCCGGCGGCCTCGATAACTGCTGGATCCCGGGCTGTGGCGCTATGTCCGGACAAGACTGGCTCAGGGGTATAGATTGCCGGTCGCCTCCGACGGGAGTATCCTGCCGACATGCAGAAACGCCTCTCGGCTGAGACCATTTACGGGGGGCTGTACGTGTTGCCCCGCGGCACCTTGCGCCGCGCACTGCTGGCCGCGCTGCGTCAGGCGCGGCAAACGCGCCGGCCCCGGTCGCGAGGAACGGATCGACGAGGGCAGATCCTCAACATGACCCTCCTTGCCGAGCGCCCCGCCGACGTCGCGACTCGCACCGTCCCGGGTCACTGGGAAGGCGACCTGATCAAGGGAGCCCGCAATGGCTCGGCCGTCGGGACCTTGGTTGAGCGGACCTCGCGCCTGGTTATCTTGGCTCGGCTTGAGGGGACGGAGGCGCAGAGTGCGTGCGACGGATTTACCAAGAAGCTCCGACACGTCCCCGCCGCGCTGCGGGACACGTTGATCTATGATC
>JAOTTP010000081.1 GCA_029864405.1 Nitrospirota bacterium | reverse complement strand
TGTTATAAAAGGCTCCTCCCGAGACTCTCATCCCCGGCACGGCATCCAATGTTTCCCCGCCGATAAAGACATCAGTCTGTCGCATGGTCTTGGCCAAGTGTCCCACGACATACACAAGCACCCCGAACCCAATACCGACCAGGATCAAAACCGTAGCCAGGGTAGGCTGCCACATCCCTGGAAACAACAGCTCTTGTCCAAGAATGGGAAATATTAATTGGCGCAGCGGTAATGCATAGGCCCATATTCCAAAAACTACACAGAGCAAGGCCAAGATTACCGGAGGAATGATCATGACCAAGGGAGTGCTCTGGTTTTGACCAGCGATATTTTGTCGCTCGGATGAGGCTTGCCCTAAGAAGATGGCATGCACGAGTTTCATCATACCGGCCAGAGTCAGCGCACTCCCGAACATCGCCACCACCAACCATATGACCCAAGCAGACCCACCTTCCTTACCAGACTCAAGTATGCCTTGATACACCATCCATTTGGAGGCAAACCCATTTAAGGGAGGAACGCCCGACACCGAAAGCGCAGCAATCAAGAAACTCACAAAGATCACAGGCATCTGCCTGGCCATGCCACCAAGTTGTTCAACATCCGTGGTCTGAGCATTTTGCTCAACGGCCCCGCCGGAGAAGAATAAACATGATTTGTAGATGGCGTGGTTCACCATATGGAACAACCCACCCGCTATCCCGAGTGGATGGCCGGTTCCGATTCCTAAGAGGACATACCCAACCTGGCTGACGGCACAATATCCCAAGAGCCGCTTAAAATCCCGCTGGATCAACATCATCATGCCGGCACCGACGATGGTCACGGCCCCAATGATCAGCAGTATGGTATACATCGCTGGCGTCATGGCAAACAGATCCAATACCATCCGAGCCAAAAGATAGATCCCCAAGAGCTTGTCCACTGAAGCAGGTAAAAAGGCGGTAACCGGGGTGGGAGCATCCTCCGCAGTATCCACGAGCCAGCTATGTAAGGGGATAGCCCCAACTTTGGCGAGGATTCCAAGCAACAGACAGACAAACGCGAAGACGGCTTGAGGCTCTTGAAAGGTGAGATGGATATCGTGAATAGAGAATGTGCCGCTCAGTTGTCCGATGAGGACTATGCCGAGCATCATGAAGGCATCGGTTCCACCAATAATGATGAAAGCCTTTTTTGCCGTCGAAGAAGTGCGTGCTTTCGTGCCATACCCAATCAAGACATACAGAAGAACGCCGGTCACCCCCCAACACACCAAGAAAACAATCAGATTACTCGCGAACACCGCCCCCAAGGAAGAGGCAAGGGTCAGAAGGATATACACATCATAAAGAATTCTTCCCTTGCCCCTAGGCACATAGCCCCAGGAATACAGCAGGGTGAGAACCGTAAAGAAGGTGATACACACCCCCACCGAGATGGCTAACGGATCGATATAAAACAAGCCCTGCTCAAGCCCCATCATGACTGTCCCATTTGCGTTTTGATCTGCGCGGTCTTCTCTTGAGAGAGCCTAATTAAATCTTCCCCTGTCCAAAGTGTTTGCCCTTTGCGGTTACGAACCGCCATCCTTTCCGTACAACAATAGCAAGGGTCAATCGCTGCTAAGACGATAGCCGCGTCGGATATCGTGCCCCCGATCACGGTTTCCTTGAAAGTCGGCAGGTTCATAAAGGTGGGGGCTCTGATCTTATGCCGGACCGGCCGATTCGTTCCATCACTACGCACATAATGGAAACATTCTCCGCGGGGAGCCTCGATATGGCCGATCCCCTCTCCAGGCGGAATATCTTTAATCACACAATCGATTGGTCCTTGGGGTAGCCGGGCCAAACATTGTTGGATAATCTTGATCGACTCAAACATCTCATTGATCCTAATCACAACTTTGTCAAAGACATCACCATTTTGAGTCACAATCATATCCCAGTCGATTTGATCGTAGGCCCCATAGGGACAATTCTTTCTGATATCCCGGTCGACTCCCGAGGCCCTGGCCGTCGGACCCACAGCACCATAATCAATGGCCGCTTCCTTGGACAGAATGCCAATCCCCTTGGTGCGGGCATGCAGGACCGGGTCATCAATAACGGCCTTCTTCAATTTTTCTAGAGTGGGGATAATTGATTCAATCTTTTTTAAAACCTGAGGTATGTCTTGTGCCTGAATATCTCGCCACACCCCACCAACTTTAAACATGGCATAGTTATTACGGTTGCCGGATAAGATCTCCATCACATCAAGGATTTCCTCTCTGAGTTTCCAGGCCCACATGAAGATGGTGTTATAGCCTAGAAAGTGTCCCGCCAAGCCAAGCCATAAGAGATGAGAATGGAGCCGCTCTCCCTCGGCGATAATCGTCCGGATAAACTTGGCCCTAGGCGGAGCCTCAACCGAGATGAGATCTTCCACGGCTTGGGTATAGGCAAAGGGATGGCTTGTCGAGCAGATCCCACAGACCCGCTCCACGACAAAGGTCACCTGATCGTAGGTCTTTCGCTCGGAGAGTTTCTCGATTCCTCGGTGGTTGTATCCGATCTGCAGATCGATATCGACCACCGTCTCCCCTTCCACAGTCAGGATAAAGAATTCTGGCTCTTCTTGTAACGGATGATACGGCCCTATGGGAACGATGGTCCTTGGCACTACACCCCCCTATCTCTGATCGCATTTGGATCCCACTCTTGATAATCCTTGCGCAGTGGATGCACGCCTTCGGGCCAGTCCTCGGGGAGCAGCAATCGCTCTAATTTCGGATGCCCGACAAAGTTGATCCCTAACAACTCGTGAATCTCGCGTTCGATCCAATGAGCGGCGGTAAAGACCGAGGTCAAGGAAGCGATTTCCAATTTGGTCTTCGGTAAGGTAACCCTCAGCGAGATCACGAGATCAATATCCTCCACGGTAAAATGGTAAAGGATCTCCATCTGATTTCGGCCATCGACGCCGGAGGCAATATTGAACCGCGCCCGTATTTCTTTGAACAAATATTGCGCAAGTCTGACAATCGCATCGGGCTGAATTTGGATGTAGACCCGCTTCGGTGATTTTTCAAAAACACCCAGAATCTCATCAGGGAATCGTTCTCTTAACGTTTGCAATAACTCTTGGCGCTTCATATTTTTTCTTTAAACCTTTGCCTGACCGGTTTGAGCTTTCCGCTGATCGATCAATTTCACAAGACCGGCAATGATGGCCTCCGGTCTGGGAGGACATCCCGGGATATACACATCCACGGGGATCACGTGATCCAAGGGCAATGGACAGTTATAACTATGGATGAATACGCCTCGAGAGAGCGCACATTCCCCTATTGCAACTACCAAACGGGGTTGAGGCATTTGTTCGTAGAGCCGTTTAATTCGAGGAATACATTGCCGATTCACCGCTCCCGTCACTAACAGGACGTCAGCATGTTTGATGCTTCCCGTGAGCAACATCCCAAAGCGTTCAATATCATGGCGTGGCGTCAGGCAATCCAAAATCTCGATGTCGCAGTTATTACAACTGCCTGTGGCGAGATGAAACACCCACAGTGATTTGAGGAAGGCATCATCCAGAATTCCCATGTTAATAACTCCCCAAGGCTAACAGTACGGCGATAGTCGCCAGGATAGTCATCGGCCCCCAGAAAAACCTCACAACCTGATCCATCCTCAACCGGGGATTGGTATTGCGGATGACGCTGAGCAACGCCACCAATCCCACATATTCCAATGTTCCATACAAAAGGTGAAGGCCATTCCCTCTTATACCACCCAAATACAGCATGATGATAAAAAATGGCAGGGCAAATAAGAGCATGTGTTTCGTCAGCCGATACACAGCTAGCAAGGTGCCAGAATATTCGATCAACACGCCATGAGCGATTTCGGTTTCGGCCTCCGGCATATCAAACGGGACAAATGCCAATTTCGCCTGCATACATAACACGGCAATTACGAGGGCCAATCCTCCCGACCAGCTGAATGCGATAATGCCATACTGGGCCTGGGTCGCCATGATATCTCCCAGTCGGATCGAGAGACCCGAATGTATCACCGGAACAAGTATGGCCAAGATAAAGGGCAGTTCATAACTGAGGATCAATTTCATCTCTCGCGAGGCCCCTAAACTGGCCAGGGGATTGCCCGAAGCAAAGCCACCGATAATGACAGAGAGGGAGGGTACCAGCAAGAGATAGACGACGACGATTAAATCCCCAATAAACGTTTGCTGGGGATTCATATTATTGACCCATAAGATCGTCGAGACGACCATGACGCTGACCAAGCCAATCAGGGGTGCAGCAAGGAAAGTGTACTGCGCGGCTCCGGAGGGAATCAGCGTCTCTTTGCCCAAGAGTTTCAAAATATCATTCAAGGGCTGTAAGAGCGGCGGGCCTACTCGATATTGGATCCGGGCGGTCAGTTTTCTATCGATCCAACTCGCGAACAGACCAATGATGCCGGTTAAAAGAAACCCGAAAATGAAGAGATAAAGAAGGTATATCAATCACGCCTTCTCCCGTTTCCAATGAGTTGAATGGACAATGAGATGATCGCCAACCAAAAAGGTATCTTCATCCAGTTCACTATCACCTGCCTTCAATCGTAGTGCCCCATTAGGACAAGTCTTCACGCACAATGGCTCATCCTTCTCACTGCGTCGATCAAGGCAAAAGTCGCAATTATGGATTAATAAAGGAACATGTTCCGGATAGATAGTGCCGTAGGGACAGGCATGAGAACAGGATTGACAGCTGATACAAAGCATATTGTGTCGGACCAGCATAGAGCCCTGATCCTTTTGCTGCTCCAAGGCGTTGAAAGGACAGGCCTTCACGCAGTGAGGGTCTGCACAACGTCTGCAGACCAGAGCATAGGTGGCCAGCTCAGCCACAGAGTGAATCCCGTTATTATTGGAAAGGTCATAATAACTACATTGAACAGGGCAGTCTGCACATTGATGGGCTGAGCAGATATCAAGGTCGATGAATAATCGCTCATCGCTCCCGATTGCTGGCTCTAGATTGAGTTTCCCATGATGCATCTGTTCCGCACTCGTTCTCATTTTGAGTTCCTTATTAGACATCAAAAGGACCGAAAGTTACGCCCAAACATCCCGGAACCCCTTGATCTTGTCGTAGGACAACACCGGTCCATCGTGACAAGCATAGTAGAGTCCAATCCGGCAATGGCCGCATTTGCCAATCGCGCACGACATGTTTCTTTCCATGGAAAGGTAGATATTCGGGTCTTGAAAACCCATCTCTGACAACTTCGCGGTGGCGAATTTCATCATCATGGCCGGGCCGCACACGATCGCGATCCCATTCTGACAATCCATGCCAATAGGATCTAAGATGTCTGTCACCACGCCCACGTGCCCCTTCCAAGAGGCATCCCCCACATCCACCGTCAGCCGAATATCTAAGTCCGGCTTTTCGCCCCACTGTTCAAGTTCGTGTTTATACAGCAGCTCCTTGGCTGATTTGCATCCACCGCGAAAAAGCAATTTTTTAAATTCTCCGGATCTCTCAAACAGGGTGTACATCAGACTTCGTAACGGAGCAAAGCCACACCCGCCACCAACGACCAGGATTTCTTTGTCCTTAAATAAGTCGATCGGGTAGCCTTTTCCCAACGGCCCTCTCAGTCCAACCGTATCTCCTTTTTCCAAGCGATGGACCGCCTCCGTGACTGCCCCCACCTTCATAATAGTTAAATACAGCATATCGTTGACCGATGGCCGGGAGGAGGGTGTAAACGGAGCCTCGCCCACTCCGGGGATGGTGAGCTCAACAAATTGCCCCGCTGCAAAGGCAATAGGCTCTTGAGGTTTCAGCTTCAGGGTTTTGATCATCGGGGTTTCGACAATCATGTCGATCACCTCGGTCTTTATCGGGCTATAGGGGTTGTGCCCGTTATTCATTGTGAACCAGCCTCTTCAACACCCGTCGGATATCAATGTTTGCCGGGCAAGCCGTAATACAACGCCCGCATCCCGTGCAAGCATTCAGACCGGCGACCTGTGGGAAAAAATCAAATTTCTTTTCAAAACGATTCCGTAACCTCATCCAAAGTTGTGGCCGGGGATTACCTCCACCGGCGACCCTGGCATAATCCTTGAGCATGCAGGAATCCCATTGCCGGTAACGAACGAACTCGGCCCCCTCCTTCTGATCAACCAACGCGAAGCAATGACAGGTTGGACAAATCGTCGTACAGGCACCACATTCAGTGCAGGTCTTGGCCTCGTCCTCCCAGATTTTTGATTCGTAGTTTCGCTCAATCATCCCTTGATACTCATTCTGATGAGGCACTCCATGCTTGGCGATGTTGCGCTCAACTTCGGCAACCACCTGCTTTCGGCCTTCTTTTCTCTCGTTAACGTGCATGGTGTCCACCTCTTGAAACAGAGTCTTGTGGCTATCGAAGACCTGTTGGCCCTTGGGCGAGCCAACCTCAACGATAAAGCCGCCCGTCACCTCGGAGAGATTGATATCAAAATGACTTTCGGGGTACGGGTTCACATCAAGGGCAAGGCAGAAACAGGAATCAATGGCCTGAGTACAATCGGCGGAGATAATTAAATTATCCTCACGGGCCCGGTTATAAAACGGATCTTGGCACCCTTTGCAAAAGACTTGATCTTGCACAAGGAATCCTTTGAGATCACAGGCCTTCACGCCGACAATGGCCATCGGTTTCTGTTTTTTCCTGAGGGGCTCCGGGTTAAAAAGTTCAGCGACCTTTTCTTTGACGGGAGTAAAAAAACCCTTGAGCGGCTCGGTGGCTCTGACCTCTCCGATTACGATATCTGGGGAAGGAGCTGTGTATCGTTCATAGAAGCGAAACGGGCCCTTCTTCAAAGGGACATACACCTCATAATCCCTCTTCAATCCAGCAAGCCAAACAAAAAGATTTTCGTTGGATAGGAATTGCATAGCCCTTCTTACTCCCCCAAAAAGTCCTTCCCGTTTATCTTGCCTGGCTCCATCTTCTGGGTCAAAAACCGCAACAACCATGCCATGGTAGGAAAGGCAGAGGCTTGATTACGGAATGGGTTGTACCTAGGAAACCTAGAGAGGCCATTTCAGGATTCTCAGAGGTTGGAGAGATTGGGGATAAGTTGGAACTTTGACGTGGCGTCAACGATTGCAGCCATCTGATGCCCCAATCCTGATGGCGAAAGCAAATAATACAGGGATCTTGGCCCAGTATTTCCGAAAGGCCACGCCTTTGGCTGTCAAATCAAAATTGTTAGGTTCCGGACAAAGCCAGTTTCCTCGACAGGGGAAATCCATTTCTCCCCCTCATTCGTTGCTCACTGAGAAGCTAGAGGGAAGGACACCAGGAAAAATAGTTTTTTACAGTTTAACCAATTACTTGTATGTAGAAACCTGGTAGTGGGGATTTTTGCTACATGGGCTATGGAAACGAGTGTCCCTAATAGGGACTCATTTCGAGTTCAAAGCGCTTCCAACCCGGTATTACTCACAACACATAAAGACCCTCGCAACAAGGCTCACTCAAGATCACATGGCTGTTGCCTATTTTGTTCGAGTCTCGTCCTAAGACCCTAACAGCAAATCTAATTGTGCTATTTTAAACATGAAAAAAGCTATTATCAGATATGAAATCGGGGTCAAGGCAGAACAGATTTTTTTGGCCAATTATGTAAAAGTACTCCCTGAGTTCTGTTACATGAAACAGCAGTCTTTCCAAAAATATGGAACGAAACGGCGAGAAGAACCCAGGACACCCAGCACTGAAAAAGTAACCGAATACCCTATACGGTTACATAAGATTAACCCAAAACCGAGTGGGCTATGTTGAGCGAACAAAGGCAGAAACAGAATTATGGGCATTGTCAAGTTGACGAAAATTGAACGCTGAACAGACAATTCACCTGGCTATAATCCATTGATTTTTCAGGGATCGGGTTACTAACTTCACGCCTCGACGGAACCAAAATAAGCTTAAGTTGACAATACCCATGGGGGTGTTCGTTTTAAGGGATCATACGCAATATATGGTTTTGGCCTAACCGCTTGACGATATGTATGGGGAATCCATCTTGGGGTTTTCCCGTCGAAAAAGTGCTGGCCGGTGAACGCATCGCACTGATGGCCCCGCCTCTCATGTCTACGTGATTTTCTGTGTTGCCGGGTTTCACCCCGGCAGGCGAGGCCCTTTTGTTTCGGCAAAAGGACCCAAAACCAGTGACGCCCCCTCTGGCCTTATGAGAGGGGGCAAACGCTGGCGAGGGAAGGCCGGGCCAACTCGCTCCGCTCAGACAAGGCCCGTCCATCTATTTGAGCGTGCGCCCCTTGGGCCAGATGGCAGGCGTCGGACCCTGGGAGACGAATAGTTGAGTGCCCCACATGAAAGAGACAGGAAATGTTATGTATTCAGACTGACAATACTGGTAGACCCCTTACCCTATATTGCGTATGACCCGTTTTAAGAGAAGCTTAAACCTGAGGAAGAACGTTGGAGTCCATTTTGTTAAGATGAACTATTCCTCACCTGAATTTTTCTGGTTTTGAGATTTGATTAAATTAAAAGCCGCCACCGCATGACACACAATCCTTATCTCATTCATCCAGCTGTCATCGTGGACAAGAAACAGGAGTCCACCGATATCGTGACGTTTCGCCTACAACTCTCCGACCCAATTCACCAGAAGTCTTTCCGGTTTGAGGCCGGACAGTTCAATATGCTGTATGTGTTTGGTGTGGGCGAAGTAGCGATTTCCATTGTCTCGGACCCGGACGAGCCGGAATTTTTGGACCACACGATTCGTGTTGTGGGAAGGATCACGCGGGTCTTGGGCACTATGCAGATAGGCGAGAGCGTGGGAGTTCGTGGGCCCTTCGGAAACGGATGGCCCGTGAAGGAAGCGCAAGGGAAGGACGTGCTCATCGTCACCGGCGGATTGGGTTGTGCCCCCGTCGTGGGCGTGATTGAGTATATTTTCCGGAGGCGAGAGGAGTATGGGGCCATGACCATTCTCCACGGGGTGAAGACCCCTCACGATTTGCTCTACCGGGAACGCTTCGATGTCTGGCGACATGAACCCCGCACACAGGTGCTGCTGACC
>JAOTTP010000080.1 GCA_029864405.1 Nitrospirota bacterium | reverse complement strand
TTCTATATTTAGCAAATGACTATGAAGATGCGTATAGCAATCCTAGCGGAAAAAGTATTACCTTTCTCTTTTTTAGTTCCACTCAAAGTTGGAAGAGATTGAATATTCCCAGCCCTCCCCTGTTTGGAATGAACTATCTCACTCAATACGATCCCGTCAGAGATGTCTTTCTTCATTTTGAACAGTCCTCTCCCAAAGATCAGTCACTGGCTGTTTGGGCCTTTAAATTTTCAAAATAACCAGATGAGAAGACCAAAGGCCTGACGATTTCTCTCCGTAAATCTCCACAATTCCTGAACACTTGATTATCCTCTTAGGATTTGAAAGTCCTGGGTTTTCAGTCTAGTATCCGATGTCCTAAGTTTTTATTCCCTAAAGTAAAATTACTCCTATTTCAGAATGGAAGAAAGAATCTCAATTCTTGACAAAGCGCGAGAACGGGTGCTAGGTCCTTGGGATGGTTCCTGTCATGAACAAAACAGAAATCCCTGGCAAAGCGGCCTCCACATGGACAGGTCCGGCTCGTGAGCAGGCTGTCCAGCGCATGTTCACGGCCATTGCCAAATTTTATGACCTGAATAATTCTCTTCTCAGTTTTGGTCTGCACCATTCCTGGAAACGCAAGGCGATTTCCTACATTCCGAACACCCCTGGGACACGAACATTAGATTTGGGCGCGGGAACCTGCGATCTGGCTATCTTGGTGGATCACCATCTCAAATTCACAAGCCAGATTATTGCGGCGGATCTGAATCTGGCCATGTTGCGCGTGGGACAGGATAAAGTCCGGTCTCAGAAATTGGCCAACCGCATTACCTGCCTGCAGATGAATGCCGAACATCTCACCTTTCCGCATGCCACATTTGATACGGTGACCGCCGGATTTTGTATTCGGAACGTCGGGAATCTTCCCCAGGCCCTCTCGGAAATCTGCCGGGTGTTACAACCTGGAGGTCGCTTCGTATGCTTGGAATTTTCCCGGCCTGTTTCGGCAGGCCTGCGCAAGCTCTACGACTGGTATTCCTTTCATCTGCTCCCATGGATAGGCACCAAGGTGGCTCGCGATGGGACGGGGGTGTATGAATATTTACCGGCGTCGATACGCAATTTCCCTGATCAACAACGGTTAGCCCAGTTACTCAAGGAAGCGGGGTTTCAGACTGTGGACTATCACAATCTGACCGGTGGAATTGTCGCCATTCATGTGGCGGTGAAATAGGACGATGAACTCCGTTCTCTACGTCTTTCTCCCCTGTAAAAAAGTTTATCCCACCGGGATTACTTACCTGGCTGACTTCATCCATCGGCGCCGGCCGGATGTGCGTCAGCAGATTCTGGATCTCTCCTTATTTCCTCCACATCAACGCCAAGGAAAGTTACGGGAAGTCACCAAGGCATTTCAGCCGGAGTTGGTCTGTTTTTCGTGGCGGGATATTCAAATTTTTTCCCCGCATGAAGGCGACGCCTCGCTCGAACATGCCTTTAATTTTTATTACGCCAGCAATCCGTTGAAGCGAGTGGTGGCCTCCTTCCAAGGCTTACAGAATCTGTACCGCTATTACACCGATATTCGGAATAACCTTTCGTATCCCTGGCTGATTCAGAAAGAATTTCCCTCAACCGGGATGATGATTGGCGGTGGAGCGTTTACGGCCTTTGCTAATCAGCTCATTGAAAAACTGCCGGAAGGCATCATTGGTATTTTAGGAGAAGGCGAGGACGCCATTCTCAAAGTCCTGAACGGCGAACCTCTCGGGGAAGAGCGGTTCATCATCAAAGAACAGGGAAGGGTCACCAAGGGCACCAAAAATACTCCGGCCCTGTTAGATGCGCTTTCCGTTGATATTCCTTACCTCACGTCAATCTTTCCACAATACCGTGAATATATCGGCGAATGTATCGGAGTGCAGAGCAAACGCGGGTGCCCCTATGATTGCGCGTTTTGTCTTTATCCCTATATTGAAGGCAAGCGGGTGCGCTACCGTCCGGCTGAAAATGTCGTGAAGGATATTGCCCAGTATTATCACCAATGGGGAGCCAGACGGTTTTGGTTTACCGACGCCCAGTTTATCACCGGCAAAGAAGCCTATCCCCAATGTACGGAAATCCTTGAACGAATCATCTCTCAGCAATTACACATTGAATGGTCGGGATACGTCCGGACTTCGCTGATTAATCCGACGTTGGCCAAGCTGATGGTGCAATCAGGAGTGGGAGATTTAGAAGTGGCGATCACGGCAGGCTCCCAAAAAGTCCTGAACAGCATGCATATGGGCTTCAAGCTTGAACATCTGTATGACGGATGTCGGTATCTAAAGGAAGCAGGGTTCAACGGGCGGGTCATTCTCAATTATTCCTTGAATTCCCCTGACGAAACAGAAGAAACCCTCCTCCAAAGTATCGAGTCGTATAAAGTGGTGGCCTCGATTCTGGGAGAAGACCGGGTGTTTCCCTTGATGTTTTTCTTAGGAATCCAGCCCAATACGGATTTGGAACAACGATTATTGTCGGAAGGCTATTTATCGAAGGGCTACAACCCGCTCAGCTTGACGCCCTGGAATATCAAAAAGATGCTGTATAATCCGGCCCCGCTGAACAAGATCATCGCCAAAGCTTGTCTGGCGGCCTGGGGTCGGAAGCATGGCTCGAAGGATCCCCGCCCCTGGTCCGGTAGCCTGAGTCAAAGTGCCACACAGCAACAAGGCCACACCTACGCCGACACCAGCCTCTCCAAAGGCTTCGAAACCAACTCCGGCCGTGACGCCTTGCTTACGCTAGAAGAAATCATCCGCTCCCGCCGCCCATCGGATTCTCAGCCGCTCTCTTCTGCCCCCGAACCCAATCCTTCGCGGTAATGCTTCTGGGAGTGTTGAAAAATGTCGCCAGCGGCGTTCTCGCCTCTTGGCCGTGCTCACGTACTCCTCCGTACGCTCCGCCCGTCCAAGTGGCTGCGGCCTTGCTGGACGCGCATTTTTGAACACTCCATTATTTTCTTTCGGTGGACCCGCGTCACTCATATGTGAAGGAACAGGTCAAGGATTTGAAATATTCAACAGACCCCTTCTGTAAATATGTGGAGTGCGTACCCGACAGACCTACCGGAAGATCAGGCTACGTCCCCGATCTTCATGGACGATGACGTGTAGTAAAGATTCCGTCAAAAACGCAGGAAAGAAGGATTCCCTCTAAAAGGGTTTAATCTTTGATCGTGAATTCCATGGTACCGATGACATTGGCGGCATGGAGTTCCTGCCCCGGCGAGCCGTAAAAAATTCTGACCTGATATTTCCCTGGTTTCCATCCATCCGCCGGTTGCGAGACTTGAAAGTATCCGGACCGCTGGTTCATTTCGAGTTCGATCACGTCTTTTCCGATGGGCGCATTTGAAGCAACTTGTCCATCGTTTATGTCAAACCATGCAGCCGCAAATTGCCCAGGGGCGTCTAACGGTTGTGCCTCGAAGACGATGTAGAACATCTGTGTGTCTAAGGGGAATTCTGTAACGCCCGGGTCAACGGGTTCAACATACGCATCACCCGTGGTCATCCATCCTGGCCGACCAAGGGAATCCCATGGTGTGTCATACCCCCGGGCCATGGTAATCCAGGAAAAAACGCCTTGTGGGCGTTTCCAGTTGACCTGATCAAACGCCATATCTTTGGGCGCATGGTGATTGTCGGTGGCTCGGGTCGAGTTGCCAAACGGATCGTCCGCCCAACTGACACTGCTAATCAGGCCAAAGAAAACCAAGGCCGTCACAGGCAAAAAGAAACAAGAACTCTCAACATACTTGCGAAACACTTTCATGAACGATCTGTGTGCCGTGTGCATGGTCCACCTCCTGGTGGGAAGGCTTTCTCTAGATGATACATTCATTTTATTTTACCTTACTTGACCCAAAAAGCCTTACGCAATCAGGCGACAAAGACCAACAAACCTAGGTGATCCGGGATAGGCTACAGAACGATTATGGCAGCGGTGCGGGTACTCGGGAACCTTCAATCCCTTGGCGCCGACTATCGACAATTCTATCGGCAACCTCGGCAATGTGCTTTTCGAGAATCAGACGAAGATGACTACCGGGTCGATAGTCGGCGGGAGCCATGAAATGGACCCGGTCAGCGTGGAAGGTCAATTGATAACATTTTTCGAATGATCGCCGGGTCTGGTCTTCCGGATTATAGACCGCCAGGGCAAAGCCGCCATTTTTTTTCATGACGGTAAAGCAGGGGACGTCTGTCGGTCCATCACCCACATAGATCATTTGTCGAAACGGCACCCGACGGCTTTCTTCGGGCATATGATCGTTCACATCTTCTTTTAAGTCCGTCAGTCCTTTGTTGACTCGAAACAGGAATTGGGTTTTCTGTGTGTGGCTGATGGTCCGTTTGGGAAAACAGATGTGCCCACCTTCTTCGTCGAACTCACAACCAAATATGGCTCGAACTTGGCTGGCGACCACGCTTCCCTCCAAAATGGCCTTGAGTCCGGAACTGACCACATAATGTTCTAAGCGGATGGGCACTTCCTCATATTTGGGTTTTTTTAAGATCTCGTTGAGTTCTTCAAAAAATGAGGGAACACCTGGGAAAAATGACAATTGTTTTCCCATGTCACGGAGGTCCTGATTCGAAAGCGTACGAACGCGGGGTTCTTCCAGCATCCGTTTCATATAGGCCAGCTCCTGATCGTAACCCCGAGCTTCGATCAGGCCGGTGCAACTTTTCCAAAATGTGGAAGGGTCAAGTTCGGCGTGCCGGAGAATCGTATGATCCTGCATGTAATGCGGACTCAACGTATGATCAAAGTCATACACGATGGCGATAATGTTCTGGGGTTGATTCATGAAGATTCCCTGACAGGTCTTGGGAAAGGCAGTGTAGGTTGAGGAGCGAAAGGTGTCAACGAATGAGCCACGATCGGGAAGAAGATGCTAGAGGTCTTTGCTACACGTGGAATGCTGTCGAAGAGGAAACGATGCTGTGAGAAAGACGGGTCAGAGAAGGGATGAGGGTTTAGACACCGTACCGCATACGCGTGCCCTGCTGGTTCGAAAGGAGAATTTCCTGGGCACTGAGTTCTTTGGGAAAGAGGGCGCCGGATATTTTTGTCCCGTGAATACTGGCCCCTTCCAAATTGCATTGCGAAAGATCCACCCCTCGAAGATCGGCCTGTCGGAAATAACTTCCACGGAAATCTATCCCGGTTACTTCGAGGCCGCGCAGATCGACGCTCCGGAAATCGCAATTTGTGAGATCGGGTTTCTCCCCGGTCCGAAACCGGGTATTAAATTCGGAAATTTTTCCATCCCGAAGCAGTGCATGCATGGGGTTGTTGGTAATATTAGGCTTCATATGATGATCCCTATCCCTATGATGGTCGATTGGTTTTCTTGATGTCCCACGAGGGCGATCCCAGGTGTGGGTAATCCCTTTACCCTATCGGTTGACTGCAGGCTGGAATAAAGGGAGTCGAGGCCATTTTGCTCGAAAGCCGGAAAACATCATGCAGACTCAGTCGAATAGAACAAGGCTGGGAAATAGAAGTCAATTCTGGGGTCTCACCGTGAGAACAGCAGCCCCCTATGAATATTCCAAAATTAGTTGGGATGGCGTGAAGGGGCGTACGCAGTTCCCGGATTCTGGTTAATTAATGAGATCCAAGTGGGCGGTCCGGGTCAGAAAAGTCTGAAGGTGTGGTTGTGAAACTTCCAAAGCCGGTGGAACAGGGACTGTAATTCCTTATTGAATGGCACAAGCTGTTCGTAGACGGTGATGGCTCTTTGTTGGTCAGAAAAATCACACTTTTTTTTTGTGGAAGGCGTGGAATTGATTGGGCAGGTGCTGCATTACAGGCGATTTGCCAACCGCTATTTTGGCTTATTGAGCGCCGGTGTGCATCATTGAGATGAGGGTCAACGCCGTATCCTGGCTGATTGCTCCTTTGGCTTGCTTATACAATTTTCCACTTGTCGCGGGTGAAATAGGCTCATGCAGCCGGACAAGAGCAACAGATTGGCGAACGCGACAAAAAGCCAACGGTGTGTCACGGGAATCCTCTTGTTGATCAGCCTGGTCTAAAAGATTGCCTTGACGAGTTCCTGAATGCTGCGTTGCATATCTGTGTCGTCCGTAATGGGGCGGGTAATGGCGGCATCGCAGGCCCGGTCGGGTGCCACGCCCTGTTGCATCAACGTTCCGGCGTAAATCAATAGCCGGGTACTGACCCCTTCTTCCAGGCCATGATTACGAAGATTCCGCACCTTTTCACCCAATTTGACCAATCGGGTGGCAATGTCCCGGGAGACCTGGGCTTCATGCTCCACAATCCTGGTCTCGATATCTTTGGGAGGGTAGCCAAACTCAATGGCCATGAAACGCTGCTTGGTACTTTGTTTTAACTCTTTTAAGACGCTTTGATATCCAGGGTTGTAGGAGATCACCAGCAAAAAATCATCCACGGCCTGAATAATCTGCCCTTTTTTTTCGATGGGCAGAAACCGGCGGTCATCACTCAAGGGATGGATCAATACTGTCGTATCTTTTCGGGCTTCGACCACCTCATCCAGATACACGAGGGCTCCATGTTTGACTCCCAAGGTGAGTGGGCCATCCACCCACACGGTTTCTTCCCCTTTTAACAGATAGCGACCGATCAAATCGGAGGCCGTCAGATCTTCATGACATGCGACGGTAATCAGTGGCCGATTGAGCCGATGAGCCATATGCTGGACAAACCGGGTTTTCCCGCATCCGGTTGGGCCTTTCAGCATCACCGGTATCTTGTTTTTGGCACCGACGGTGAACAGATCGATTTCCCCGTTCACTTCTTGATAGAACGGCTCTTCGGTGACCCGGAATTGTTCAATACCGAATTCAAGACCCTTCATGAATCAACCTAATGTTAAGGATGCAACAGTGAAACCGATGAACGACTCGAGCAGCATTATACGGGTGTTAAATCACGGAGGACAACCTGGAATCGATATCGATGAGATTCCAAGGGGGAGATCCTGATCACTCATGAGGGCTGGGCCATGTAGTTAGGCACTAATTGACAGGGATGATAGCCCAGTTTTGTCCTTCCTAAACTCGGCAGTCCTGAATCATCCATCGTATTCATCAATGGATACGACTGAAACTCGCGACAGAATTCGCGGAAAAGATACTGGGCTAACCCGTAGACTGATCGATCGGCTACCTCCAGCAGCACACAAAATACCTCCGGAGAGCGGGGGGTAGCCAAACGTATAGGCTTTCACGGATCCATCCACCCACACGATTCGCCTGGTGAGCCCGAGTTCACGATATTCCTGTAGAGCCACCCGATGGGCACTGGCGGCATCTCGAAGCATCAGGCGTGCCACGTCCTGGTTGGGGCCTGATCGGGAGAGGGGAATATCTTCCTTTTGATACACACAACGGTGAAAAAGTGCGAAACACGCATCACGATCGATGATCCGGTAGGGGGCAAGCCGGATATGGTGAGCGCGAACAAACCGATTATATGCGGCGCGTTGAGATTTATAGGGGTTTCCTTTCAGATGGATGAGATCGGCAGTGCGATAGAGATAATCGGAGTCTTTTGAGGTGACGGTATATCCCCATTGTTGGATCTCTTCTGTTAACTCAGCGGGAATGTTTTCAATTCGTGTCACTTTGGATCCGCGATTTCTGATCTCCATATACGCGATCACCTGCCTCATCACGTCTTTGAGGGGGCTGCCGGAAGAACATCCGATTTCTGAACGAGGTCCGACAGGGGGAAGAGGCATAAATATTCTATCGGAATATTCTGCGAAGAGACACAGCCAGCCATCGATGTCCGTCCAGGAATAGGTAAACAGGTCTTTCCAGATATAGTGTGGTGGAAAGGACCAGGTGGCCAAGAGGGTTTTCCCGCCGATGCATGTGGCGGCGATGGCCTGGCTCAGACGAACCTGATCGTTGATGGTCAAGGGACTGAGATGAATGGACATCAGGGATGGTTAATCAGGGATGGTTATACGGGATGGACGGCCTGCGGGAAAAGCGAGAGTTCGTGGTCGTCATCGCGTGTCGTGCGTACTGGAGGACCGAAGGGTCGCGGTCAGGCGGTGGAGGGGTTGCAGCACGACCACGTCCGGTTGAAACGGAGTCACGAATCGAGGGTGTAACGCTAGGGAGCTCAGAACCTCGCCGGATTCCAGATAGGTTGCCACTCTTTGGGCCTGTTCCAGTAACGCCTTTGGAAGGGTCAGTGTTGAAGGGTGTGGGGCAGCTCCCGTGAGAGGGCTGTCTCCCCCAGCTTGCTCAAGAAGGAATGGGCACAGCGTGTCCCACCCCAGAACGACCCTATCATGTTGGGCATTCCACATAAGCGCGAAGGGATACAATTGGCAATCCAGGGGACGGATCTCATAGATGCGACAGTGTTGCGTGGTTGGATCAAATGCCGGACAGAGAAATCCTTCATCCGTCGGATGTCGGACGACTTCAATCTGGCTACCCCGATGATCCGGGAAGGAAGAGGGAGTGACGCCCTTCGCGACGGCCTGTCGAATTTCAGCTTCAGTAAAGTACGGCCTGAGAACACTGTCATGTTCGGGGAAACGGCAGCACACTTCGCATCGAAAACAGACGGCAGAGGGAACGACCTGCGGACCAGGAATCACGGGAATTGCGTGAGCCATACCATCATCACTTTCATGGCGGCGTTGGGCCTCACTTCCCATGGGGAGCGTGCCTTGTCTGGTTTCAAGAGAGCGTGTTACGATCTTCACTATTCTAGCAAAAGGCCCATCATCAAGGCCCAAGCTTTTCACGCTAGGCCGGAGTTCATGTATTTCGTACAGGTCCAACCTCTTTTGTTTGACGAGTGAAGGACGTCAGGGTGCCTGGTCCGTTACACACGTCTTCCACGATTAACCCAGGATCGGTTATTTCTTCCCAGTTAGAACAATCCGGTTCCCGTCTGCCATGGAGTCCGTCGACGGCTGCCAGCCCCTACCCTCTATTCCGGGATACGCTGATCAAGGAGGGGTTGTTTGAAGCCGGTGAAGAAGATCATTGGCGGGTGGCCTGCTGCCCGTTTGTGCTGTCCAGCGAAGAGGCCAAGTTTTTTGAACAATTAGGG
>JAOTTP010000079.1 GCA_029864405.1 Nitrospirota bacterium | reverse complement strand
ACATTGTCGGGAAAGTTTGTCACCCTTGATAGTGAGCATTCGATGATCACGGCAGCCGGTGCTGCCGCGACCACAGGAGTGCGAACCTTTACGGCGACTTCGAGCCAGGGCCTGATTTACGCGATGGAAGCATTGTACACCGTCTCGGGATGGCGGGTGCCGTTGGTGCTGGTGAATGTGTCACGCGGTCTTTCCTCACCTATTACGTTGGGGCCTGATCACAATGATGTGCTTGCGGCACGGGATACGGGATTTATTCAAATTCATGTAGAGACCTGCCAGGAAGTGCTGGATTCAGTGTTGATGGCTTTTCGGATTGCCGAGGATTCCCGCGTGTCTTTACCGACCCTCGTGAATTTAGATGGCTTCTTTCTGTCCTTTACTCGTGAGCCAGTGGAGATGCCGGATGCGAAGCTTGTGCAGAAATTTCTCCCCACTTTCAGGCCCCATCACCCGGTCTTTAAGGGATCGCAATCCGTGGCGCAAGGGGTGGCGGTGTTGGATGGGGCGGCCTATAGCTACTTTCGCTATCAAATGCACAGGGCGGTGGAGAATGCGTTGGAAGTGCATGAGGAAGTAGCTGAGGAATTTTTCAACCTGTTTGGTCGGCGGTATGGAGCATTGGAAGAATATCGCATGGAAGATGCCGAGACCGTCCTGGTGATGGTCGGGTCTTTTTCTACCAAAGGGAAGGCCGCCGTGAACCGTTGGCGGGACCAGGGACGGAAAGTGGGATTAGTCCGGTTGCGTGTGATTCGACCTCAACCGGCTGCGAAGATCGCCCGGTCTCTGGTTGGCCGAAAAGCGGTCGGAGTGATTGATCAGAATATATCCCCAGGCTTGGGAGGCATCCTGTATCAGGAAGTCGCCGGGGCTTTGGCCTCAGCGCGTGAACGTCCTCCGGTGATGCGATCGTTTATCGGAGGCCTTGGAGGAAAGGATATCAGTCCGGCGGAATTTGATCGGGTGCTTGAGGTTCTGGATGAGGCTAAACCAGGTGATGGTCCCGTTCCCTGTCAGTTGCTGTTTACGGATATGGAGTATCAACAAGTCAGGACGGCATTGAGCGTGGCCGGAAAACCTGTGGAGGGAAAAGCGTCATGAAAGTCAAACGCGAAGTGTATAAAAGCCCAAAGGACATTCCTCAAGAAGAGGAACTCAGTTCGGGAGCTCCGTTGTGCGCGGGGTGCGGTGGTTTAACGACGCTACGCTTGGTGCATAAAGTTCTGGGAGAAAAAGTGATCATTGTGAATGCGGCTGGGTGTATGACGCTCATGGCCACCTATCCCTATAGTCCGATCCGATCTTCCTGGCTCTATACCACGATGGGCAGTGTGGCGGCAGGGGCTCAAGGCATCCGGGATGCGTTGGATATTCGGCGGGCCAAGGGAGAGTTAGCAGAGCAGGATGATATGAAGGTATTGGTGCTTGCGGGGGATGGCTCAACCTATGACATGGGACTCTCCGCCACTTCAGCAGCTATCCATCGGGGTTTGGATTTTTGGTATTTGTGTTATGACAATGAGGCCTACGGCAATACCGGTTTTCAGATGTCGAGTTCTTCGCCGTTTGCTTCACGGACCACGACTTCTCCAATTGGCAAAGAAGAACCCGAAGGAACGTTCCAGGAAAAAAAAGACATGTTTGAAATCTGGCGAGCGCAAAAGCCTCCGTACGTGGCCACAGTGTCATCGCATGAGGTGGAAGATCTGGCGGAAAAGGTTCATCGTTCGTTAGCGATGAAAGGGCCGAAACTCTTTCTGGCGTTGGCGGTATGTCCGACCGGGTGGGGATTTGATCCTCGCTTGGGTGATGAGCTAGCTCACCTGGCAGTCAAGGCCGGGGTTTGGCCTCTCAAGGAGGCGGTGGATGGCGTGGTGCGTCATACGGTGATCCCTTCGCGCTTCTTACCGGTGGAGGAGTATCTGCGTCCGCAACTGCGCTTTCGACACTTGTTTGAGCCAAAGCCTCATACGGATGCCTTGCAGGCGATTCAGCAACGTGTGGACCACTATTGGGATCAAGTCAGAAAGAATGAGGGCGGGGCCAAGCCAACCAAATTGAAGGAAGACAAGCATTGAGTGTGGGGCAAAAGGAGGATCGACATGGGGGATACCTGTTTTACCTTTGAAGAATATTGTGATGATCTAGGACCGATAAAAATCGTTCACGTCTATGAACCTTCTTGCGGCCTCCGGGGCATGGTGGTGATAGATAATGTGGCTTGTGGCCCTTCGATCGGTGGGGTTCGAATGGCTCCTGATGTCTCGACACGCGAAGTCTTTCGTTTGGCCCGCGCTATGACACTCAAAAATGCCGCGGCAGGGCTGCCGCATGGCGGGGGCAAAGCCGGGATTGTGGCTGATCCACAAACCCCGGATAAAGTCCGCATGATCCGTGCCTTTGCTCGCGCCATTCGCGATTTGGTGGAGTACATTCCGGGTCCGGACATGGGAACGGACGAAACCTGTATGGGGTGGATGTATGACGAGATAAAACGGGCTGTGGGCCTCCCTCGTGTGCTGGGTGGCATTCCGCTTGATGAGATCGGCGCCACTGGCTTCGGGCTCGCAGAATGTGCGGAAGTGGCGGCCCTCGCATGCAATCTCACAATCAATGGTGCGGCGGTTGCCATAGAAGGTTTTGGAAATGTCGGAAAGCATGCGGCGCGATTTCTGGAAGAAAAGGGCGCAAGGCTTGTGGCAGCCAGTGATAGTCAAGGCACCATCTACGATCCTGACGGCATCCCCGTTTCGGCACTCATGGAAGCCAAAGCTGCCTCGGGCAGTGTGTTGGGCTATACAAAAGGGAAGAAACTAGGGCAGGCAGAAATCTTTGGTCTCTCCTGCGATATTCTGATTCCGGCTGCCCGTCCTGATTGCATTCACATGGAAAATGTTGAATCGATTCAAGCCCAATTGATTTTGCAGGGGGCCAATATTCCCGCCACGCCGGATGCTGAGATCAGATTGCATCAGCGGGGTGTTCTTAACATCCCGGATTTTATTGCCAATGCCGGTGGAGTGACCTGTGCCTCCGTGGAATACCATGGTGGAAACGAGGCGCAGGCCTTTCAAGATATTTCCCAGAAAATCCGTCGCAATACTCAGGAAGTGCTCAACCGTAGCCGGAAGGAAGGCATTGAACCTCGAAAAGCCGCGGTGGACCTTGCCCGCGAGCGCGTGCGTCACGCGATGACCTTCCGTGCCTGCGGGTGAATCAGGCCGAGTGGTGGATCTGAAAAGATCGGGTCCAGACCAATTATGGTTGTTGGTTGTGCCTTCTGAAGAACCATCACACAACCATCACTGACAAAAAATCTGTCATTCCTATTTCCGTCATGAACGATTCAATTCGCGTGCTGGTGCTGGGAACGGGGCAAATGGGCTCAGGGATTGCCCGGTTGGTCCTTCAAAAACACGGTCTTCAACTTGCCGGATTATACGCCCGCCGAAGACAGCGTGAAGGGATGGATGTCGGACGTGTCATTGGGCTCGACCGAGATCTTGGAATTCACGTTGAGACGAATCTTGAGAACGTGCTTGACCGGGTTCGACCGCATGTGGCAATCCAGGCGACCTGCTCGACTGTTGCCGATGCAGTGAAAGAAATCTCTGTTCTTTTAGGCCATGGGGTACACGTCATCTCCATTGCTGAGGAAATGGCCTTTCCCCGTTATCGATCTCCGACCATAGCTGATACGCTGGAGGCTTTGGCGCGTCAACATTCGGCCGCAGTTTTGGGGACAGGGATCAATCCGGGCTTTGTGCTCGATTTCTTGATCATTACCCTGACCGGGGTTTGTGCGGATGTTCAAGCGATCAACGCTCAGCGGGTGAATGATCTAGCCCCTTACGGCCCCTCTGTTCTTGCGACACAGGGCGTCGGTCTGACTCCTGAGGATTTTGGAAAAGGAATTGAGAGTGGTACCGTGGTCGGACATATCGGCTTCCCCGAGTCCATCCATATGATCGCTTCGGCACTGGGGTGGACCATTGATCGAATTGAGGAAGAGCGGAAGCCCATTATTTCAAATGTTTTTCGGGAAACTCCCTTTGTGGTGGTACAGCCTGGACAGGTGGCCGGCTGTCTGCACCGGGCAGTGGCCTATCGAGGTGATAAGACGGTAGTGACTCTCAATCACCCGCAGCAGATTCATCCCCAGTTGGAAGGGGTGGAAACAGGAGATGTGATTGAGATAACCGGAACCCCCAACCTCCGCCTTGCTGGAACTCCAGAAATTCCTGGAGGAGAGGGAACCTGCGCGTTGGCGGTTAACATGATTCCTCGTGTACTCAATGCGAAACCTGGTCTCTATTCCATGGCGGATCTGCCCATTCCGGCAGCGGTACTGGGTGATGTCCGGAAACTTCTTGCCAAAGGAGTTGTGAAGACAAGCCATGGCTGAATACATCAAAAAAGGCACCTGGGTCGAGATTCATCGTATTGTGCTGGCGGGGGGACAACGCGCTCCGCAGGTGCCGGTTGAAACGCAGCAGGTCCCCTTGGAAATGCGGGTAAAAGGGTTTCTTGCCCAACGTGCCTCTCTCGGGGATGAAGTCGAGATTGTGACCTCAGCAGGTAGGCGTTTGCGCGGGATGCTGACCGATGTGAACCCCGCCTATACCCACAATTTTGGTTCTCCGGTTCCAGAGCTTCTAATGATCGGTCGTGAGGTGCGTACCATCCTCGGCGAAACGGGAGGTGGTGGATGACTGCAGTTCTCAGCTATGAAGCGATCCTCGCAGATCGTGATGCCATCATGCGGGCTTCCGTTGGAATCGATTATCAACATTATGTGACCGGGGTTCTGGCGTTTGATTACGAACGGTTGCTGGCCGACACCGGCTATGACATTCCACGCACACAGGCTGTGCAAAGTCGGACCGGGGTAGGGAATACTCCGCTCATAGAGTTGCACCACATCACCTCCTTGGTCCGATCTCTTGCCGCTCCAGGGAAGGGTGCGCGAATTTTTGTGAAAGATGAAGCGGCCAATCCTTCAGGGTCGTTCAAAGATCGCCGGGCGTCGCTATCGGTCCATGAGGCCAAACGCCGCGGTTATGAGGGAGTCGTCGCGGCCACGAGCGGCAATTATGGGGCGGCTGTGGCCTCCCAGGCTGCCAAGGCGGGGATGAGATGCATTGTCGTGCAGGAGGCGTTTGATAGTCAGGGGATTGCCCAACCGGAGATCGCGGAAAAAACTCGAGCATGTGAAGCGTACGGGGCGGAAGTGATTCGGCTGTCAGTGGGGCCTGAACTTTTTTATATGTTTCTGTGCGTTCTCAAAGAAACGGGTTTCTTCAATGCTTCTCTGTATACGCCGTATTCCATTCTGGGAATTGAGACCCTCGGGTATGAATTGGTCGGCCAGGTTCAAGAACAGACGGGATGTTATCCTGATCTGGTGATCGCCACTCATGCTGGAGGCGGTAACGTCACGGGTACGGCGCGGGGCCTTCACAAAGCCGGGGCGATTGGTACCAAGGTCGTGGCGGCCAGCGTAGACCTTGCCGGCCTGCACATGGCCTCCGATCGAGACTTCAACCGAAAGTCCTTCACCACCGGGCACACGGGTTTTTCCATGCCTTTTACGACCTGGCCCGATCGGGCTGACGTGCCTCGCAACGCGGCAAGACCGTTGCGGTATATCGACCGATTTGTCACCGTGACCCAGGGAGAAGTCTTTTACATGACGCAGGTGCTGGCGGAACTGGAAGGGCTGGAAAGGGGGCCTGCCGGCAACACCTCGCTGGCTGCCGCGTTTTCCATGGCGCAGGGACTGGATGCCGATCAGATTGTTGTGATCCAGGAAACTGAATATACGGGAGCCGGCAAACACCCCATTGCCCAGCTGAATTTGGCCAAGCAGATGGGCGTGGAAGTTCGGCGCGGAGATCCAAGAGAGAACAAGCCGGGCCAGCGGATTGTCATTCCCGAGCACCCCTCGCAGATTGCTGTTCTTGACGTGGATCTCGATCATGTCCGGAGTTCTTATGTGCGCCATGCGTTGCAGTCGACTCATGCTGAACAACCTCTGAGCGAAATTGATCTGGATTTTTTAGCTGCGGAAACACGCAGCAGCCGCAATTATGTTGAGGAGATCGCGAATGAGTGGCATAGAACGACCGGATGATTTTGAGTCGCGTCGGGGGCATCTGCGGAAGCTGTCCGACGCTGAACTGCATGCCTATTTCTGGGAACTGGCGGACAAGATCGTGGAACCCCTGATTGAGGAAGCCAGAACTCACACCACGCCTTCCATCGAGCGCTCGGTTCTCTTGCGAATGGGTTTTTCAAGTTTCGAAGCCAATGCGTTGGTGGACAAGATGAAAATGCTTGGGCTTCTCGGGCGCGGGGCAGGGCATTTGATTCTCAAGGTGGCGACTGCCAAAAACCTCTCAGCTCGTGCGGCAGGGGAAGCGCTTTTAGGCGGTCACTATTGGGAGGTGCTGTCGGCATGAAATTATCTCCCGATCAAAAGCTTGATATCCGTGAGGTCCTCAAGGACCTTGCCTCTTACCAGCCGAAGCGAAAGGGATGGATCTGGCGCCAGCCGATGACCAATCACGAGGTCGGACCATTTATTCTGAAGGATACTTCAAAAAATCTGATAAACTCGGTGCCGCTTCCAGCGGCCCATGCTTTTGAGAATATGGATCCCCAATGTGCGGTGGTGGTTACGACGGAAATCGCTTCTGGTCGTTTCGAAGACGATCTGCGGCGCATGCGAATGGTGGCCTGGCACGGTGCAGATCACATCATGGTGATTCGGACGACGGGACAATCCCATATTGACGGGCTCATCGAGGGAACTCCCGAAGGCGTGGGGGGCATACCGATTACCCGGAAGCAGATTCGGGCTACGCGTAAAGCGCTGGATGCCATTGAGGAGGAAGTGGGACGGCCGATCAATTTCCACTCGTATGTGAGTGGCAGGGCCGGTCCGGAAATGGCTGTCTTGTTCGTGGAAGAGGGGGTGAATGGGGCCCATCAGGATCCGCAGTACAACATCCTCTATCGTGACATCAATATGCACCGCTCGTTCGTGGATGCGGCTGAAGCCAAGAAAATCTTGGCGGATGGGGCAATCCTTCAGCTTGATGGCGCGCATAATGCCAATGCCACCGCCAAAGAAGCCTGGAAAGTTACACCCGAGCTCTTTGTTCAACATGCCATCAATAGCGCGTGCTCCCGGGCCGTGGGGATGAAAAAATCCTTCATTGCTCTCTCCACCGTTCCACCAATGGCGCCCCCTGCCCCCAAGATGCGTTTGGATTTGACCTATGCGGTGGCGCTGCGAGAGGTGTTTGAGGGGTATACATTCCGGGCGCAGCAGAACACCCGGTACATGGAAACCGACACCATGGAAACGACCGTGACCCATGTGCTGGACACGCTGATCTCCAGGCTCACTCCGACGAACATTCAAAGCACGATCACCCCTGACGAGGGACGCAATATTCCCTGGCATTACAATAATGTGGCCGGCGTGAATACCGCACGACAAACATTCATGGGACTGGATGGGCTTGATGATCTGGTGACGCTACGTGAAGAGGGGAAGTGGCGAGAAGAAGCGCGCAACCTCAAGGAACGCGCGGTTCTCTTTTTAGAAGAGATCCTGAAGGGTGGAGGATATTTTTCCGCAGTGGCAGCCGGCCAATTCGTTGACTCAGGGTTTTTCCCGGAACGAAAGGGAGATGGCATTGTTCGTTTTCCTGATAAAGGGGATGATGCCGATACGGTCGTTCTCCGGGCTTCCGACTATGGAGCTCCCGTCTGCAGCCATTTCGGGAACAATATCTACGCATCAGAGAATGGGAAAGCCTGCCATGCGTATGGGGGCTGTACGCTCTGCGATCCTTCCAAGATCCAGTACATCGACGAAGTCGATTTGGAAGATAATGTAGAAACACGTTTAAACAAACCTCTGGCGGACCGAGATGCGGGATTACTCAGCCCGGAAGTTGAGAAGCATGCTGACGGGGTGGTGTGTGTGACCATTTTTGTGCCGGATAGTCCCGAGATCGCTGAAGCGGCAGCCATTGAAATGGCCAAGCACATGGGGCTTGGAAGTCCTGAGGTCATCAGCCGACGGGTCATGCATCCTGCAGAAGGGAGTGTGTTTGAAATCAAAGGCGTGCTTCAGATGAAAATCAACAAGCATGAATTGTCGCTGCCTGTCATTGAGCAGCCCTTGCCGGATAAGGAGATTGAAGCCTGGGTGCGTCCCCGGCGTTTGCACATTGTGGGGGCGACTGTGGGTGAAGATGAACACTCCGTAGGGCTCCATGAAATTCTCGACATTAAGCATGGCGGGATTGAAAAGTATGGGTTCTTGTGTCATGACCTGGGAACTTCCATCACGATCGAGCGGCTTCTTGATGCCGCTATGGAATACCAGGCCCGCGCCATCTTGATTTCCACCATTGTCACTCATGCTCATGTCCATGAACAGCACATGCGGCGCCTCCATGAGTTGGCTACTCAACGGGGGGTGCGAGATCGTCTCGTCTTACTTGCCGGAGGAACGCAGGTCACTGACGAACTGGCGCGGGAATGCGGAATGGATGGCGGATTCGGGCGAGGAACGACAGGCCGTGATGTGGCAAGTTTTCTCGTGCGATCCCTGCGTCCTAAGGAGGTCAAATAGACACGCATTGGCCTCTCCTTACCTGACGATCGATCTCGACAAGATCGAACATAATAGCCGGACAATTGTCAGCTTGTGCGGGTCGCATGGTATTGAGGTCACTGGTGTCACTAAGGGTGTTTGTGGTCAACCCGAGGTGGCCAAAGCCATGCTGTGCGGCGGTGTCTCATCTCTGGCCGATTCCCGTATAGAAAATATCCAACGCCTTCAGGGAGCGGGGATTCCCGCCCGCTACATGCTGTTGCGCCTTCCCCCGTTGTCGGGAGTGGAGGAGGTTGTGGGGAGGATCGACGTGAGTGTGAACTCCGAGATTGCCGTGGTGGAAGCTTTGTCGAAAATCGCTTGTCGCCGGGGAATGGTGCATGACGTCATGTTGATGGTCGAGCTGGGTGATTTGCGTGAAGGTATTCCATCCGAAGAAATCCTTCCCTTTGTCCGTGCCGCCATGCAGCTTCCTGGCATCCGTATTCAAGGGATCGGAA
>JAOTTP010000028.1 GCA_029864405.1 Nitrospirota bacterium | reverse complement strand
TTGGTAGAGCATCGCCCTATTAAGGCGAGGGTCGTGCGTTCGAGCCGCACGCGGCTCACCAGAAATATTACGTAGTTTTTGTTCCCGCTCCCCTCAAAAATCCAGTCAGAACACGGTTTACATATCTCGTGGGTATGAGAAAATTGCCCATAATAATCCTTAGAACAAAATCGTGCAGGCACCCTTCTCAAAAAAGAAGAGTGCCACATTTCGTCCAATTTAAATTAGTGCTTGTTGGCTAATCGAGCCAGGTTGGCGTTGGTTTGGGATAACACCAATGCGAAGGCGGCAAAATCCGTGTCGGTCAATGGATGCCCCGTAGAGCCTCGGTCCACCAAGATGAACCCGATAGGTCTATTAGGGGCATATAAGGTTCCAGCAAGTCCTGGTTGATCGCCCCAGTATTTCAGAAAGTCAGTTGGCATTCCTCCGACTTCCCCTTCTTTGACCAGTGAAGCATATTGAATAGGGTGAAACTGATGGAGGAGTCGGTCCCAGAAATTTCCACGGGTCAGAGAGCAATGAAACACGTCCTGGATCGTTTCCGCATGTGGCCCATAGCCGATTTTGGCTTCGAGCTTATCTTTTCCTGGTACCACCAATGCAAGCCAGACTCGTTCAAATCCGTATGAAGCATAGAGAGTTCGGGTGGCAAAGGTGAGCAGCGAGGAGGGTTCAGATATTTTCATGGATTGAATGGTGAAATCTAGCAATGGTCTATCTGATGTGGGTGAGGGGGGGAGAGAAGATGATTCTTGCTGAGCCGGTTCTGCCGATTCCGCAAAAGGAGTCCCTTCAGGGTGTAGGGCCTGTCGGATGGTTTGGGTGAGGCGATGTAAGTGTTGATTGTGAATAGGTGTGTGTTCAGGATCAGCAGCGGGAAGAAAGTGCTGTCGATCAATGTTGATGGCCGAGGCGATTTCTGAGGCTTGGCTAAAGGCTTTGGACACGGTGTGTTCTAATTGGATCATTGAGAGGCCAAATGGGGGAAGAAACTCTTTGATTAGGCTTTGGAGTACCTCTCCCTGTCCGGCAGCCAATGGGTTGAGGAGACAATAGCTGAGTTCATTAGCGGCTCGGACGATGCTTCCCATAATCTGTTGATCTGCTTCGGGCCGTGATTGAGGCCAGACAGGCTTTTTCTCCAGGAGTTGAACCAGGCTGTCCGGCAAGTTCCAGTGTTTAGCCATGGCGGCAGCGATGACGGGTAGTGGTCGTCCTAATAGCGCCAATTCGGCTTTAGGGACGTTGGCCGGATTCTCGCGGCGTATGGCTTCCAATTGTTCGGCCGCATCGGATCGGCAGAGGGCAAGGATGAGGTCTCCTAGTGAGTAGAGCATGGCATTGGTAAATAAGGATCCCGCATCCCCGTACTTCATGGCTTTTCCCAGTTCCTGCGCCTGAGTTCCGGCGACCAGAGCCCGAGCTAAGATATGCTTCAAGTTGGCGGTGTTGGCTCCGAAGGTGTCGGCTTGTTCGATTAATTGCGCAGAGACCACCATGGCGCGAATGACGTCAAAGCCGATAAGGGCCACCGCATAGGTTGGGGTTTTGACTGGTGTGCGGGTATGATAGGCAGGGCTATTAGCGATTTTGATGACATTCGCCATCATGGCTTGATCGCGCATGATGATTTCTCCAATGTCGCTGGCATTTGAGCGTTTATCCTGAGTAAGATTTAAGACTTGGATGCAACTTTGCCGGAGGATGGGCAATGTTTCCGGGGCTTCTTCGAGCAGACTTTCCAGGAAGGAAGATGGAGTGGTGGGGCCAGTGAAGGTTGCGGGTTTCATGATGGCATCGTCCAGCAGGGTTGAGTGCCAGGCGTTAATTCTGGGGCGTGGTAGTTTTCAATCATGAAAATGTAACGTTAGTAGTTGGCTCTAAGGTTAATTCTTGGTAAAATTCTCCAAAATATTAAACTATCCTCCCCCTCTGAGGGGGATGACGCACTCCTTTTTTGATTAGGTGGTGCCTGCATGAGAAATAGAATTTCCTGCTCGGCTCAAGAGCTGAACCAATTAGATGCTGCCATGCTTCAATCTGTGGTTGGGGGAACGGTCTTCGAAGAAGGCAATCAATATTTTTCGGCCCAACGAGTCAAGATACTTGATGCGGACGGGACGCAAATCATGGCCGAGGTCAATGGTGCCTATGGCGTGTATGCTCAAACGATTAAGTTGCGAGCGGGGACCTTGTCGACCAGGTGTTCCTGCCCATCGACCGAGCAACCTTTTTGTCGTCATTGTGTTGCGGTGTTACTGCATCAATTTCATAACGGCTCATCACCCAAGCCGAGTGCCAAGGCAGCTCATAAGGACCCGGCTCCTCCTTCCGATCCGGGGGGACGGGCAGCAGTGCCCTATGCGGAGGAATCGGAGGGTGCGGGTGATTTGAATTTTTGGGAAGCCATCCTGTTTATTGATTGGGTTCAGAAAGCCGTTGGACTCTTAGGTAAGGAGGCCACCTTGCCTCCAGTGCCTGATTCGCTGGGGGGCGTTGCTCGAGAATGGGTAGGTGTGGTTGAACGCCTCAATTCACAATGGTTGGAAAGTGAGGAAGATCGATCTGATGCGCTGAGGAACTTGCAATCAGCCGAAGGCATGATCGATGTCTTAACCAAGAAGTTGGATGTTTTGAAGGTGGAAGCCGAGGTAGCTCAACAGAATTGCAGCGTGTTAGAGAAAAAAGTCAAACAATTGGAAGACGCATTGACGGAAATCTCTAAAACTTCCAACTAGGTGAGATGGTTTGCGGCAGGCCTGGTGGGCCAGCTGACTTTCAAGTGATAGCGACAATCAGTGAAAAGTGGGGCCATGGCATTGCCGCCTCCTTATAATTGTCATTTCTGGCGAAGTAGCCGTCTGGTTCTTTCAACAAAGTCCTGGCAATAGAGGCAGTAAATCCTTCATGCCGGGATCTTCCTGGGCTCTTTCATCTGGCCAAGTGCTCCAGGAGTTCGGCTCATCATTTCGAGTAGATTTTCGGCAAGTTGGTTTAGCGCCATGGCTGCCGGAGAAGAGGGGGCCAACTCTACCACCGGGAGATATTTCAAGATAGATTGCTGAACGTGAATATCTTCTGGGATATTTCCCAGAACGGAGAGGTCGGTTCCGACATACTGCTTGAGCAGATGTTGTAAATGCAGGGTATTGATCCTTGATTTGGGCGTCATTCGGTTTAGGATGAGGGCCGGTTGAAACCCTGTGAGAGCCTGTTGCGCGATCGCTACCCCCGATTCGCTCGTTTGCCCTACGGCTTCCAGTACGGCTGTGACACTATGAAAGTCTTTATCCAAAAGCGCTTCCGCCACCGGGTCACGGGCTAAAAAAGCCGTAAGGACCTTGCGAATGGCTGCAAGTTTAATGAATCGATACAGATCTAAGACCGAAGTGGGGTCAGGGGTGGCTACGGCGAGGAAATAGTCTGCGAGGAGAAAGAAGTCCAGTGCGTGATAACTGGTGCCTGCTCCGACATCAACAAGAATAATATCGGCATCAAGTTTTTGTAAATGTCGAATGAGGCGTTTTTTTTTGGCATGTTGCAAGTTTGCGGTAATCAGGGTTTCCCCAGTTCCTGGAATGAGCTTGAGTGAAGAGAGGCCGGGGATGGGGTGGGCGATCTCATTCAAATTTTTGAGAGTGTTCGTCAAGAAATCCGTGAGCGTGGCTGGGGGGTGGAATATTCCAAACAAGATATGGAGATTGGCTCCCCCAATGTCCATATCGACCAGAATGACGCGATGCCCTTTCCTGGCCAGGAGAAGCCCGAGATTGCTGACGACCATGCTTTTCCCAACCCCCCCTTTACCGGAGGCCACAGAGACTATGCTTGGCATTCGGTTGAACTCCTCTCTCGTAGATTCCACCATGAAGTGAGTATCATCCTACTCATCAAATAGTTTATCATGGGGTCTTTCTTATGCCCATGGTACGAGGTTGCTCGGGGTGGCGGCACAGTTGAGAGAATTTTACTCCGCTAACTAAGAAGTTTTGGTGAATCGGGTGAGCTCTTGCCTTTAAAAATGGAAAATGCTAGGTTATTTTTGAGTAGAGTGGGCGTGAGCCCACTTTTTTTTGGTCTTGGCTCGTGGCCGCTCGTAGTGAGGAATTGTGGTGGCCTTCACGGCTGACAATCTTGAGCAAATTATTCGCCAAGTGGGCGAACCTATTGCTCGAGCCTTAGGAGTGGATATTCTCGAGGTTCAGTGCACTGGGAGACCCGCCAACCTTTTGGTTCGATTGACTCTGGATAAAAAGGGGGGAGTTGGAATTGAAGATTGTGAGCAATTCCACCAATCCCTGCGTCGAACCTGGGAGGTTCTTCACCCAGAGCAATCCGCGTACCGGTTTGAGATTTCTTCCCCTGGGCTAGATCGACCGCTCCGGGATCAAAAAGATTATCAACGAGTGGTGGGCGAACGACTGCGAGTCACTCTGAAAAACTCAATGAAAAAACAATCAGTTGTCTTGGGGCAATTGATTACTGTCACAGAAATGGGGATTCATTTGATGGATGACCAGAGCAAGAATCCTCAGGAAGTAGCTGTGGCATGGGATGATATTGCCAAAGCGAGATTAGAGATTACGTTCTAACGTTTTTGGGAAATGTGCACCAACCGCCCATGTCCGTGTGAACCGCTTATCGTGCCTTGCGAGGAATACATATGAAAAGTGAACTCATGTTGGTCATTGATCAAATTGGTCGGGAAAAAGGCATTGATAAAGCCAAAGTCATTGTGGCCTTGGAGTTAGCTCTTCTCACGGCGGCGAAGAAACGATTTGGGCATGGCGAAAATATTCAAGTCGACATTGACTCCGAAACCGGTGAAATTTCTATCGTGAAGAAAAAGACCATTGCAGAGAACGTTCTGGATTCCAAAACAGAGATTTCATTGGAAGATGCCAGGAAAATTGATGATGAAGCTGAAATGGGAGATGAAATTGGCTCACTCATTGATTTGGAAGAATTCGGGCGAATAGCCGCACAAGCCGCGAAGCAGGTCATTTGTCAAAAAGTTCGAGAGGCCGAATGGGAATCTATTGAACGCGAATATTCCAAAAAAGAAGGCGAGTTAGTCCATGGCGTGATTTTGGGTCAAGAGCGTCGAAATTATCTGGTGGACATTGGAAAAACAGAGGCCCTTCTGCCGATTCAGGAGCAAATCCCTCGGGAAGCTCACCGACGGGGTGATCGAGTGCGGGCCTTGCTGCTAGAAGTTCGACGAACTCCCAAGGATGTGCAAGTCATTTTATCTCGAGCTCATCCGCAATTTGTGGTGAAGTTGTTTGGCCTGGAAGTGCCTGAAATTACAGAGAAAATTGTTGAAATTAAAGGGGTGGTTCGTGAGCCGGGCGACCGGACGAAAATTTCAGTGGCCTCACGCGATAAGGCGGTTGATCCGGTTGGCGCGTGCGTTGGGGTCAAAGGTTCGCGTGTTCAGGCCATTGTTCGGGAACTGCATGGTGAGAAAATCGATATCATTCCATGGACCAACGATCCTCGAGTTTTTATTGGTGAAGCGTTGAATCCCGCCTCCATTGAAAAAGTTGGGATTGATGAACAAAAGAAGTCGGCATTAGTGGTGGTGGCCGATTCTCAGCTTTCTTTGGCGATCGGGAAGAATGGGCAAAACGTGCGATTAGCGGCAAAATTGACGGGTTGGAAGATTGATATCATTAGCTCCACTGAATATGAGAAGCAGAAGCTTGAGCGAGACCGAGAGATTAAAGCTGCCTTGGCTGAAGAGGCTGCGCAGGTTATAGAAGAGCCGGTGGGAAGTACCAAGGAAACGGAAGAATCCCCACAAGATGGAATCGTGGAGAATCCAGCGGTGGTACCAACAGAGTCAGAGCAGAGTTCGGGATTATAAGGATACGGCTTCACAGTAAAGGACGTGCATGAGAGTTCATGAGATAGCCAAAAAGCTTGGGATGGAGAGCCGTTTGCTCATTCCTGAATTGGTGCGACTTGGAATCCAGGTCAGTACCCATAGCAATACAGTGGAAGACGATATGGCCAAGTGGGCCATGAATGTTCTCCTCGGAAAAACTCCTGAAACAACGCCCAAGCCGCGGGAGTCAGCCGTTTCAGGAAATGTCGGTGCAAAAAGCTCTGAGGGGGGACGCCTGCCTAAAAAAGATTCGGCGACTTCTGGGAAACACCGGTCTGAGGCGGTGACCGAAGAACCTAAAAAAGCTGAAAAAAAACACATACTGATTAAGAAGAAAAAAACGGAAGAGGAAATCCTGGCTGAGATGGAGGAATTCCCCTCAATCCGAGAGGAGGGAAAAGGGGAGCCACCGTCCACAAGCCTAGAGCTAGGGACTCAATTGGAAACGACCACAGTCTTAGGAGTCCCCACGGGCGAATCTGTCCTGGAATCTCACCAAGAGGCCTCTGGTTTATTGTCCACTGAAGCGGGAGGGCCTCCTGGTGTTGTGGCGCCTTCTCCTGTGCTTGAGGAGAGCAAATCTGCGGCTCTTCCCTCTGAGAAGGCTAGTGAAAAAGACAGGAAAGGCGAGGGGAAACTCGACAAGAAAGTTGTCGTTCCATCCCGAGAGGTCTCAACAGAGGAAAAAGGCAAAAAAATCAAAAAGGTTGCGCGGGTAAAAGACGAAGATGTCTTTGCCGCTCGTTTTGAAGATGCCGCAGTCTGGCAAGATCTTCGACCACTGCCAACGCTGCGACGTGAGGAACGTACCCGTCAGGTTCAACAGCCTTCGGTGGGTGAAGTCACCAAACCCCGGAAAAAAGTCATGAAGGTTACTGCTGGCATATCCGTGAAAGATTTCGCCGAAGTGATCGGCCAAAAACCCACGGAAATTATTCGGAAATTAATGGATTTAAATATTGTGAAAAACCTCAATCAACCTATGGATTTAGAGGCCGGAGTGCTTATTGCGGATGGCTATGGTCTCGTGGTTGAAGCCGTGGCTGCTAAGGGAGGGGAAGCCCTCTTGGATGAGGTGCTCGAGGGTGGAGAACATGGAACGTTAGAGCCTCGCGCGCCTGTTGTGACGGTTATGGGACATGTTGACCATGGGAAAACCTCGCTGTTGGATGCCATTCGGCAGACCCAGGTGACCGACCACGAGGCGGGAGGGATTACTCAGCATATTGGTGCGTCATTCGTGAAAGCTGGTGAACGTGGTGTGACCTTCTTGGACACCCCAGGCCATGAAGCGTTTACGGCTATGCGGGCTCGTGGGGCTCAGGTCACCGATATTGTGGTCTTAGTAGTGGCTGCAGACGATGGGCCGATGCCTCAGACCATTGAAGCCATTAACCATGCGCAAGCGGCCAATGTGCCAATTATCGTGGCCGTGAATAAAATGGATAAACCGGGGGCGAATCCTGACCGGGTCAAACAAAGCTTAGCGGAGCATGGTTTGCAACCTGAAGCATGGGGAGGCCAAACCATTTTTGTCGAAGTATCGGCCAAGCAAAACAAGGGGTTGGACCAACTGCTCGACATGCTGTTACTTCAGGCAGAAATTATGGAATTGAAAGGCGATTCCACATGCCCCGCTCGAGGGGTCGTGTTGGAAGCCAAATTGGATAAGGGGCGTGGGCCGGTTGCCACCGTGTTGATTCAAGCGGGAACTTTACGAATCGGCGATGCGTTTGTGGTGGGGTCAGTGAGTGGCCGGGTTCGAGGATTAACATCGGATAAAGGTGAACGACTGAAAGAGGCTGGGCCATCGATACCGATTGAAGTCATCGGCTTATTGGGGGTTCCTGAAGCCGGGGATCAACTGGTCGTGGTGAAGGATGAACGGGCCGCGAGGGAAATTGCCCAGGCCCGGCATCAAAAGCAAAAAGATGTTGGCTTTGCGTCTTCGTCCAGAAGAACTCTGGAGGAACTCTATGCAGAATCCAAAGACGGGGAGATTAAAGAATTGCCCCTGCTCGTCAAGGCGGATGCGCAAGGATCGGTGGGGGCCTTAAGCGATGCACTTCTGAAGATTTCTACCGACGCGGTCAAGCTGAAGCTCATTCATAGTGGAGTGGGAGGCATCAACGAAACTGATGTGTTGTTAGCGGCTGCGTCAAAAGCGATCATCATTGGATTCCATGTTCGTCCGGATTCGAAGGCGGCCGCCATTGCTGAGCGTGAAGGTGTCGAGATTCGATTGTACACCATCATCTATAATATTCTTGATGATATTCGTTCCGCTGCCGAAGGGCTTTTGGCTCCGACGATCAAGGAACGCGTGATGGGGCATGCGGAGGTTCGGCAACTATTCTCTGTTCCGAAAATGGGTACCATTGCCGGCTGTTACGTCAATGATGGGTCCATATCCCGATCCAATGCCAAAGTGAGGGTTGTTCGTGATCAGGTGACCATCTATGAAGGAAAGATTGGATCATTGAGACGGTTTAAGGATGATGCACGGGAAGTTCAGCAGGGCTATGAATGCGGAATTGGGGTTGAGAATTTTAATGATTTAAAAATCGGAGATGTGTTAGAGGCCTATGTATTGGAAGAGGAGGCCACAAAATTATAACGCTGAATCGATAAGGGAATCCTGAATGGGGATGATGGTGGGGTTGTGCACGCTTGAACTCCGCATTCCTGATGTGCAATCGCTGAAAGGTAAGCGTCAGGTTCTCTCAAGCTTGATTACCCGATTGCGGAATCGGTTTAATGTTTCCGTTGCTGAAATTGATGAACATGACCTTTGGCAAAAAGCCATTTTGGGGGTGGCGTGTGTGGCGAATGACACGGGAAGGGTCAACCAAGTCTTAGACCAGGTCCTCAACCTTATTCGATCGAATCCCTCCCTGGAGCTATTACGATCTCAGATTGAAGTCCTGTAAGCTCCCATTTATTTTTCACGTCATGGCAAAACCAAATGTCAGTCGGGCGACGCGGGTTGCCGATCAGGTCCGGATGGAAGTGGCAGAGATCCTTTCCAGAAAAACGAAAGATCCACGTATCCAATTCGTGACGGTGACAGGCGTGAAGATGACTGCGGATCTCAAAATCGCACGGGTATACGTGACTGCTTTGGATCAAGCCCATTTTGATCAGGTAACCGGCCCTGGTCTGAAAAGCGCTGTGGGGTTTATTCGAACGGAATTGGGCCGACGGTTAAATCTTCGATATACACCGGAATTAGTCTTTTATCGTGATACGAGCGCCGAGTATGGCAATCGGATTGAAAGGTTGTTGGATTCTCTTCCTGAGGAATCCGGGGAATCTGAGGCATCCTCTCTTCCCTAACAAGAGCGAAAGCGTAGGCTTGTGATGGCACCAGTGGCTTCTTGCATCGACCATTCTGAAACCGGGAAGGTAGCGCAGAGGATGTCCTTACACGGAGTCCTGAATGTGAATAAACCTGATGGATGGACATCGCATGATGTGGTGCAACGGATCCGGTCTGGGTTGGGTATCCAAAAAGTTGGGCACGCGGGTACCCTGGATCCTCACGCGACAGGGGTATTGCCGGTCTTAGTTGGAAAAGGAACCAAAATTGCGCAGTATCTTTTGGGATGGGAAAAAGAGTATGCCGCCGTGCTTCAATTGGGCCAACGGACTGATACGCAAGATGCTTGGGGTACGGTACTAGAAGAATCCTCAGTGGAGTCGCTGACAGAGGATCGTATCCGGTCAGTGTTTGCGACGTTTCAAGGGTCTATCCAACAAGTGCCACCAATGTACTCGGCTGTGAAAATCGAGGGGCAACCCTTGTATAAAAAAGCCAGGAGAGGCGAAACGGTTGACCGACCGGCTAAAACCGTGGTGATCCATGATTTAGAAATCCAAAGACTGGATATCCCTGAGGTCGCGTTTCGAGTCGTCTGTTCTAAGGGAACCTATGTTCGAACTCTTTGTGAAGATATTGGGAACTTGTTACAGGTGGGAGGACATTTGAAATGGCTTCAACGTCGACGGGTCGGGCCTATCCATGTTGATCAGGCCCTTGAGATGGAATCCTTGTTGGGAGGACTTGAATTTTCCCACCTGGATGGGGCATTTTTGGGTTTGGACCAAGCCCTTGAAGGGTTTCCCGCTGTGGTGGTTGATGTGGATGATGCCCGAAAGGTACTCCATGGGAATGCCATCTCCTGGGATCGTGTGGTCAACTCAGGTTTGGAATCAAGCGTTTCACCCATAGGGGGCAATATTAATATTATGGTGAGGGTGAAACAGAAAGATGGGCAATTGCTTGCTTTAGGGAGAGGTCCGATTTTTCAGACAGGCAAGGGAGGTCCGGTATTAGCGATTGAAACGGTGTTCGCCTAGGATATGAGAACAATGAGTCTCGATTAGTATGGATAAGACCACATTCGTAGAAGAAATTTCTTACTGAACTCATGCACCCTTGAGGGAATGGAGGAGGAGTTATGGGCTTAACGAAAGAAGCAAAAACGGCGGCAATCGAATCTCATCGGATTCATGACAAGGACACGGGTTCATCTGAAGTGCAGATTTCCTTGTTAACAAATAGAATTACGAGTTTGACCGAACATTTCAAAACACACAAAAAAGACCATCATTCTCGACGGGGCCTTTTGCGAATGGTGAGCAAGCGAAGAAAGTTATTAGATTATTTGCGGCGTCGAGACGAGGGAAAATATCAAGCCGTGATTGCTGCACTGGGCATACGAAAATAAGACAGAATACAGATATTAGGGTGAGCAGAATCAATGAGATGGGTGAGAATGCCCGGTTCTCAATGCGAAGCGAAGCCTCAGACTCCATATCATAATCCACTCAAGGATCAGAAAGGTTGAAACATGATTCATGTCGTTGAAATGGAAGTTGGTGGCCGCCCGCTTCGTTTGGAAACTGGTCGAATGGCCAAGCAAGCGGATGGCGCCGTGTTGGCGACCTATGCGGATACCGTGGTATTGGCCACGGCGGTAGCCTCAAAGACCTCAAAACCTGACGCTGATTTCTTGCCTCTCACTGTGAACTATCAAGAAAAAGCGTACTCAGCTGGGAAAATACCTGGTGGGTTTTTTAAACGGGAAGGGGCACCCAGCGAAAAAGAGGTGTTAACCAGCCGGCTCATCGACCGGCCTATTCGCCCGTTAATGCCGGAGGGGTACTTCTTTGAAACTCAGATCATTGTATCGGTGCTCTCAATAGATCAGACCATGTCTTCGGATGTGATTGGCATTGTCGCCGCGTCGGCCGCAATGGCCATCTCAGACATTCCAGCCTCCGAACCTCTGGCAGGAGTGAGAATTGGAAGGGTGAACGGGCAATTTGTGGTGAATCCAGATAAGAAGGCACAGGAGGAGAGTGAGCTAAATCTTGTCGTGGCTGGAACCAAGGACGCCGTGATGATGGTTGAGGCTGGTGCAGATGGGCTTTCCGAGGACATGATGATTGATGCGATCGAACTGGCCCATCGGGAAATTCAACATATTGTCGCAAAAATTGAGGAATTACGAGCAAAGGCGGGGAAAGTCAAGCGGGTGTTGCAGGTGGAAGCCATCGACCCTGAAATTGAGCAAGCCGTCCGCAAAGTCGCGGCCGCTCCTATTTGTGAAGCGATGTATATACCCGCAAAAGCGGAACGTGAAGATCGGTTCGCCAAAATTCTCCAAGAAGCGATTGAGACAGTTGCTGGAGACGATGCCGACCGAAAAGCCAAGGTTAAGAAGGTGTTTGAGAAATTGGAATATTCCGAAGTCCGGAGAATGATCCTGGAAAAAAAGAAGAGAGCCGATGGCCGAGGTCTATCCGACATTCGTCCGATATCCTCTGAGGTAGGGTTTCTTCCTCGCACGCATGGTTCTGCGTTATTTACCAGGGGGGAAACCCAGGCCTTGGCTGTGGTGACCTTGGGCACGTCAGATGATGAGCAACGGATTGATGCGTTGGAAGGCGAGTATTTCCGGTCATTTCTGTTGCATTATAATTTCCCGCCTTTTAGCGTGGGCGAGGCCAAAATGCTTCGTGGTCCCGGACGGCGGGAAGTCGGGCATGGCAAATTGGCCCAACGGGCCTTAGAGGCAGTGCTTCCCTCCAAGGAGGAGTTTCCGTATACCATTCGGCTTGTCTCGGATATTCTGGAATCAAACGGGTCCTCCTCAATGGCGACGATTTGTGGCGGCGCCTTAGCCATGATGGATGCGGGAGTGCCCATCAAAACGCCAGTGGCAGGAATTGCGATGGGATTAATTTTGGAACAGGGTGGCGTGGCCATTCTTTCAGATATTTTGGGCATGGAAGACCATCTTGGCGATATGGATTTCAAAGTGGCAGGAACACGAGATGGAGTCACAGCCTTGCAGATGGATATTAAGATTGCGGGAATTACCCCTGCCCTGATGCGGCAGGCTTTGGCGCAGGCTCGTGAGGGGCGATTGCACATCCTTGGGAAAATGGATGAATGCTTGACTGTACCTCGTACCGAGTTGGCGGCCTATGCGCCACGTATCACCACCATTCAGATCAAGCAAGATAAAATCCGGGATGTGATTGGGCCTGGGGGTAAAATGATTCGTAGCATCATTGCAGACTGTGGAGTGAAGGTGAATGTCGATGACTCGGGAGTGGTCACGATTGCGGCAGTAGACGGAGAGTCGGCGCAGAAGGCGATGGATATGGTTCTACGGATTGTTGAAGAAGCGGAGATTGGAAAAATCTATCTCGGGACTGTGCGAAAGATTGTAGATTTTGGCGCCTTTGTGGAGATTCTTCCTGGGATGGATGGGCTTGTGCACATTTCGCAACTGGCTCCTCACCGTGTGGCATCGGTCACGGACGAAATTTCTGAAGGTGAACAGATTCTTGTAAAGGTCCTGGAAATTGATCGGCAAGGCAAGATTCGTCTGAGTCGCAAAGACGCCATGGCCGAACAGACGGACAACGATCAGCTCACCTCTTAAACCTTCCTTGGTGCAGCAACGTGTATAAAAAAGTGGTATTGGACAATGGGGTTCGGGTTGTCCTGGAGCGGATGTCTTCATTGAAATCCGTTGCCTTAGGGGTGTGGGCCACGGTCGGAAGCCGTAACGAAGGAAAAGGTGAGGGTGGCGTATCTCATTTCATTGAACATATGATGTTCAAGGGTACGCCAAAACGGACAGCGTTCCAAATTTCCAATGAGATCGATGCTTTGGGTGGCGAAATGAATGCCTTTACCACTCATGAGGCCACCGCTTTTTACGTCAAGGTCCTCGACCAACAAATGGGGTCGGCCTTTGATCTCTTAGCTGATCTCTTCCACCATTCCCGGTTTTCTTCCAAAGACATTGCAAAAGAAAAACAGATCGTACTTGAGGAGATCCGTACCGTCCAGGATGACCCTGAGGACTATATTCATGAATTGCATGCCAGGGATATCTTTGGCTCTCACCCGTTGGGGCGTCCGATCTTGGGAGAGCCTCGGTCGATGAAGCGACTCAGCCGCCAATTGCTCATGCAGTATAGGCAGCAGCACTATCGCCCTGAACACACGATAGTCGCAGTAGCCGGCAACTTTTCATTTCCAGAAATCATTGATACCGTCAATGCTTATTTTGGTCAATGGAAGAGGAGCGAGAACGGCAAGGTTCCGCCAACAATCCGGGAAACGCCTTGGCCCGATCAGCCGCAGGAACGGCAAAGTCTTCACGCCAAACCGTTGGAGCAGGTTCATGTGTGTGTCGGGTTTAAGGGGTTGCCGGTGGGGCATCCAGATCGGTATGCGGCGCATGTCTTAACCACGATTCTGGGTGGAGGAGTCAGCTCGCGATTATTCCAGGAAATCCGGGAAAAACGCGGGTTGGCTTATACCATTTATTCGCATCTTTCAAGTTTTTTGGATGGTGGCACGCTCACCGTCTATGCGGCCACCCGCCCAAATGAAGTGGCTGCTGTGATTGACCGAATTTGTCAAGAGACCAACAAACTGTGCCGTCGGGATGTGGTGAGCAAGGAGCTGGAGCGAACCAAAACCCAATTAAAGGGAAGTTTGATGTTGGGATTGGAAGGAACATACGGGAGGATGAATAAACTGGCGAAGGACGAATTGTATCAGGGACGTCATGTCACCCTTCATGAAATCGTGAAAGCCATTGATCGGATCACCCCTGAACAAATTCGGCAATTAAGCCGGAAATTATTTAATCTCAAGCAGTTTGTGGTCACGGCATTGGGGCCTATCCCGAAAAAAGGAATTCCGATGTGGGGGGAAATCTAAAAGCACATTTTTCCGCTTGACAACCATGACCTGGATGAGTAGCATTGGACCCTCTCGAAACCCTGGCTTTTCCTTCTTTTTGGAATAGGGGTGGGTGAATCTGGGAAAAGTAAGGTTTGTGAAGATAAACAAAGAATAAAAGAGTAGTTCGTTTTTCATTTTTGTCATTCTAACACTGTTAAGGAGGGAGCAGATGAAGAAGTTATCTCTACGTCGTGAATTGGTAGCTCTCTGTGCTTTTGGCCTGCTCAGCATGGGGGTTGCGGGTGGCGTTTTGGCTGATGAAGCTGAGAAAGGAAACCCTAAGGCGAAGGGGGATCCCAATGATGTCACCATGCAGGGTGATCTTTCGTTTAAGGGCGTGGCAGCTACCAGCTTGAAGGGTCGTGTATTTGGGCATTGGGCAGACAACCCTGAGGGAGAAATTTTATTCGGGATTCAGTACTGGAATACCTCAGCGCCGGCCGAAACAGGCAATCCCCCAGGCAGGGCTTCAGATGATCGAATTCAAACGCTTCCTGAGCCATTGGTCTCCTGCTGCGGATGGGGTTACCAGGGTGGAAACGAAAAGAACAATCCGTATTCAGGATGGTATACTCCTCAGACGACTGTTCGTTTGGCTGTCAAGGACAAAGCCTTAATGGACCAAATCACCAAGGCCGCCCAAGATTTCGTGGCCATGGAAGTGCAAGTAAGCGGTCATACGGTGACCGGCTTTAAATTGTTACAATAGTGAACATTTCCTGATAATTCATGAGTAGAATAAAAATTTTAGTCGAGGAGGGAAGCCATTATGAAAAGTGCTAAGAAGAAAGGGTTGGCCCTTGTTGGAGCCGTAGCGCTAGTGGGGGCAATGGCCTCCAGTGCGATGGCCATCGAAGCATTCCAAGAGCGGTTTGAGTGGGGTGACTTAAGCAAGCCGACGACTCTGGTTGGAAGGGTCGCTGTGATTGATCCTTATGATAAAGCGGTATGGATCAATATTGCTGTTTTTGGCGGTAATGCGGAAAGTGGTTATTATTGGCAGAAGTATTTTCCGGGCAAAAACCTCAAAGTGTATCCGGCGGACGACAAAGTCTGGGCAACACTTGTTGCAGCTGGTAAAGATTCCTCAAGCCAAGCTGTGATGACGGACACAAAGCCTTCGAACTATGGCATGGTTGAAATCGTGGTTCAAGAAACAGAGCAAAACCACCGGGTGGCTTCATCAGCTAAGCCGGCCACTGATGTGGCGGGAACCCCAGGCAAACCACGAAGCATTTTTAGCCTGAGGTCACTTACGCCTGATCAAGCCACTGCGGCAGACAGTTGGCCAAACAACCGGAAAATGTTGTATGACGTGTTAATTCCTGATGGGCCGGCGATTGCGGGCGTCATTCCTTATTCCGATCAAGGTTTGGGGATTTGGAGTCCAGACAAGTAAGATTCTGAAATTAAGTTTACTAATGGTAGTACAGAAAGGCCAGCGTAATATACGCTGGCCTTTCTGTTTTTAAGGCTCGTTCTCGTTCAATCGAGCTTTGAAGTCAGCTAGCCTATTGAGGGCTTCAAGCGGAGTCATCGAAAAGAGATCCATCTGTTTGACTTCGTCTAAAATGACATGGGGTTTAAGAGAGGCATGTTCGATAGGGATATTCATCGGCTCATCGGAGGGTGTCACATTTGTAGAGGACGTATCCTGTTCCAGTTGAGCTAACACATTTCTTGCACGATCTAGCACCGGTTTTGGTATTCCTGCCAGCTTAGCGACTTGGATGCCATAGCTCCGATCAGCCTTTCCTGGGACGATCTTTCTCAGGAACAGGATATCTTGCCCTTTCTCTTGAACGAGGACCGTATAGTTCTTGACGCCTTCCCGGAGTGTCTCTAATTGGGTCATTTCATGGTAATGGGTGGCAAAAAGGGTTCGGGCTCCGAGATGTCCCCGGTCTAAGATATATTCCGCTAGTGCCCAGGCGATACTCAGTCCGTCATAGGTGCTGGTTCCCCTGCCAACTTCATCCAACAACAATAGGCTTCGCGAAGTCGCCGTATCCAAAATTCTGGCTGTTTCACTCATTTCGACCATAAAGGTGCTCTGGCCGGCGCTGAGGTCATCGGCTGCGCCCACCCTGGTAAAAATCCGGTCGACGATGCCGATTCGTGCTGATTCAGCCGGCACAAAACTACCCATTTGAGCCATAAGCACGATAAGGGCTACCTGCCGCAAGTATGTGCTTTTTCCAGCCATATTGGGACCGGTAATCAATAAAAGCCTGTTGGTGTCCAAGTCCAGTGTCGTATCGTTGGGAATAAATCCTTCAGTCTGTTGGATGTGCTCAATGACCGGATGGCGACCTTCAGTAATCTGAATTGTTCCTCCCTCATGGACTATTGGTTGATGATACCGGTTGATGGTGGCGACTTCCGCCAAACCTGTCAGGACGTCAAGGGTGGCTAAACGTTGGGCCATTGTCTGGACTCTCGTGGTGGCCGATGCGATCCGAAGACGGATGTCGCTAAATAATTGATATTCCAGGTTTTTCAATTTTTGGTCTGCGCTGGAGAGTCGGCCTTCGAGATCCTGGAGTTCTCCTGTGGTAAAGCGTTCGGCGTTGACCAGGGTTTGCTTTCGGTGATAATCCTGAGGGACTCGCGATAAATTCGGGTTGGTGATTTCAATGTAATAGCCAAAGACCTGATTGAATTTCACCTTGAGCGAGTCGATGCCGGTTCGGTGGCGTTCTCGAGTCTCCATTTCGGCTAGTAACCGTGTTCCTTCTTTTGTCAAAATTCGCAACTCATCAAGTTCCGCATTTACCCCTTCACGAAAAATGCCTCCCTCTTTTGCCGAAAGGGGTGGATTGGGAACGATGGCGCCGGCAATCCAGGAGGAGACATCCTGGAGAGGATCCCAAGAGGCATGAATGGATTGCAGCATGGAAGATTGGAGTGAGGATACGAGTTGCTGGAGTGAAAGCAAATTTTCCAGGGAGCGATGGAGGTTCATCAGATCTCGAGGGTTGGCCACCTCCAAGACGATGCGACTATTCAGTCGTTCCAAGTCTTGCACCGACTTCAAATGGTCACGAATCGTCATGCGAACCCCAAGATTGAGGACCAACTCCTTTACCGCGTCTTGGCGCAGTTGAATGGCGGAGACTTGGGTCAGGGGACGGACGATCCACTCCCGCAGGAGTCTCGTGCCCATAGGGGTTTTGGTTTCATCTAAGGTGTTGAGCAAGGTTGGGCTTTGGCGCTGGTCGGAAACGGGTTTGAGGATCTCTAAGTTACGCAGGGTCGTCTGATCCAATTGCATTTCATGTTCGAGGAGTCGAATCCATGGCCGTCGTATATGGGCATGCGCCAGTGTTGGCTGAGTGTCGGCCAGGTAGTGCAAGAGGCCACCGGCAGCCTGAAGACCAGGCCGGAGGCCATGTAGCTGGAGGTCTTCGACATGGGTGACCTGAAAAATTCTGGTAAGGATCGTCTTGCTTGCCTCAAGGTCAAAAGTGCTGGCATCGCGAGGCACGATACGGGCGATGGGCAAGGATTGGAATGCGGATGCTATTTCCTTCTGTAGTTGAGCAGGAAAGATGACTTCTTTAGGCTCCAAGCGGACGAGTTCATCGACAATACTTTGTAACGAATGCTTCATCCAGGATTCGGAAATCCAAAATTCGCCGGTTGAAAGGTCCAGGGAGGCCAGTCCGAAGCGATCTTCTTGCGTGGTATCCCCTGGAGAGGATGCTCGGTGGTAAAACAGCGCCGACAGGAAATTGGCCTCTCGCGCAGGAAGCAATTCGTGATCGTATAAGGTTCCCGGGGTATAGACCCGAACGACTTCACGACGGACGAGCCCTTTGGCAAGCTTGGGGTCTTCAACTTGTTCGCATAAGGCCACGATTCTTCCAGCTTTTAAGAGCTTGGCGATATACCCGGTTGAGGTGTGATAGGGCACCCCGCAAAGAGGGATGGCCTCCCCTTTCGCCTTTCCGCGTGCAGTTAGCACGATGCCAAGAAGCTTCGAGGCTTCTTCAGCGTCCTCAAAAAACATTTCATAAAAATCCCCAACACGAAAAAATACAATGGCATCAGGATGTTGAGCCTTCACAGCCTGAAATTGGCGCATGAGCGGGGAGAGTTCTTGGTCTTTCATCGGGTAGGCTGTTTCGTGGTTATCGTTGTTGGATGTGGTAGGAACCGGCTGAAATGCATGCGCTGGCTATTTCAGTTGTGGGTCGATGCAGTGGTTTCTTTGTTTCATTCGGATCGGGTGGCAGCACGACAATGAAGGTTCCGTTGTATGCGGTGCCGATAAGTTGAGTCAATGTGGCTTTGACAAATTTCTTTGCATGTTGGCCACCACGCGGATACTTCTTGGGCCAGTTCCAGATGCGTTCAACAGGCGGATGTCTTCTGTCTCGCCATATTCCAAGCAAATAGCTATGTGGTCGGGGGGTAATATCTGAGGGAACCGCTCAGCCCATTCAATGAGGACAATGGTGTTTGGAGTGAAATATTCCTCTAAACCTAGCGTGGACATTTCGGATGGCCTCTCAAGACGATATAAATCCACATGAATAAGCGGAATAGCGCCGGGATATTCTTGAATAAGCGTAAATGTGGGACTGCTGACTTGATCCATCGGAATTCCTAGCCCCAGCGCGATGCCACGAGTGAGAACGGTTTTTCCTGTTCCCAGGTCACCGGTTAAGGCCAGAACGTCTCCTCCGGTTAACTGTTGGCCTAACCGTTCTCCGAATTGGATGGTCTCCTGGACAGATTTCATCTGGAGATGAAGAGTACCGTCGTTTAAATTCTGAAGCGTGGTGTGAGGGGGATTCAGGTTCAGGAGCTCCTACTGGAGAGACAGAGTATGGGTCAGCGCATGGGGTATGGCCGTAATCACATCCCCGGCGATTAGCCCTTGTTCACCGATTGTGGCGGCGGCCAGATCGCCTGCCAGCCCATGCAGATAGACGCCCGCTCTGGCCGCATCCCACGCGCTCAGCCCCTGAGCCAACAAACCGGCAATCATCCCGGTCAGCACATCTCCCATTCCTGCGGAAGCCATTCCAGGATTGCCTGTTGGACAAATTGCCACCTGTCCCTCGGGTTCGGCGATGACGGTCCGAGCGCCTTTCAGTACCAAGATCACCTGATGTTGCATGGCAAACTGTCTGCTGACGCCGATGCGATCTTCATTGACCTGTTTGGAAGAAGAGGCTGCAAGGAGTCTGGCCATTTCTCCAGGATGAGGCGTCAGGATAGGCGGTCGTTTCATTGATGAGAATATTTGGCAGTGTTGCGCTAATCCATTGAGGGCATCGGCATCCAGAACGCAGGGTGCCTCCAGTTGAGGAAGGAGAAGACGCAAGAGTTCGGTTGTTTCAGGAGAGATGCCCATACCAGGTCCGAATGCCAGAGCCGATTTTGTGGCTGCGAAAGCAAAAAGGACCGGATAGGCCTCCATTCCCAGCAGGTGTTGGGACGATTCCGGCATGGGCTCTGTCATCACTTCTAGAAGCTTTGACTCCAAGATGGGGGAAACGCTCTGAGGAGTGGCCACGGTCACCAGCCCCGTTCCAATACGAAGCGCCCCTAGGCCGGCCATGGCCGGAGCCCCAGTTTTCCCTGGTGAACCAGCCACAATCCCTGCATGTCCAAAGGTCCCCTTATGCGAGGATGGAGGGCGAGGCGGAATGAGTGAGCGAACCATCTCTTGTGACAGAAGGTGAATGTGGGGGTTCAGATCCAACACAAAGTCCTGGGGAATACCAATATCGACGACTTCGATGTTTCCCACTTTGTCGATGGCTGAATCCAGATATAGGCCGAGTTTCGGGCATCCGAACGTCACCGTGAGATCGGCCTGAACAGCGACTCCCAATGTAGCCCCGGTATTGCTATCCAATCCGGACGGAATATCTATGGCCACGGTAAAGGCCCGTGAGGCATTCATGGCTTCAATGGCGAAGGAATAGGGCATGCGAACCGAAGAAGAGAGGCCTGTACCTAGGAGCGCATCGACAAGAAGGTCGGCGTCTTGGGTAAGGGAATGCAGCGATTCCTCCGAGGGGTTGACGGTAAACAGGGATGGTCTGATGATCTTGCTAAGCCGCCGATACATAATCTTCGCATCGGGACTTAGTTCCTTGAGCGGAGCCATCAAGACAACCTTCAGCTTTGCCCCTTTTTTTGCCATAAGCCGGGCAACAACAAGACCATCTCCACCATTATTGCCCTTGCCACAGAGGATGACGACCTTTTTCCCTTTAGGTAGACCCCAGGCTTCTATGAGGTGAGTCACCACGCCGCTGCCAGCCCGTTCCATCAAGGTGAGACCTGAAACCTTGGCTTCTTGGATCGTACGCCGATCAAGCGTTTGCATTTGTGCAGCGGTCACTACCCACATAGGCGGATCACATGAACCAGGCGAAATGGTTGGTTAAAGCATGAACACCAGCAAACGATGCGTAGACGGGTCAAGGACGATATTTGCTTTCTGCAGTATTCTCTTGGATTGAGTCGTGAATGTCTCTGGATAATTGCCAGTGTATGACGATGATGATGTTTCTTCTCGTAGACCCTAACCCAGGAGGTGTTTCATGTCACGGACTGCCCGTTCAAGTCCGACAAACACCGCCTGAGCGATAATGCTATGACCAATGTTGAATTCTTCAATTTCAGCTATGCTGGTCAGCCGTTTAGTATTTCGATAATTCAGCCCATGTCCCGCACTCACGTGCAATCCTAATTTCGACGCAAGTTTGGCCGTTTGAACCAACGCGTCAAATTCAGCATCTTCTTCTTGTTGACGGCGGGTATTGGCGTACCGACCGGTATGGAGTTCCACCCAGTCTGCTTGAACCTTGTGGGCGGCGCGAAGTTGATTGACATCAGGATCAATAAACAGACTGACGGGAATGCCTCCTTCATGGAGTAATTGCACCATGGCCTGGATACGGTCCCGGTGCTCGATCACGTCCAGCCCACCCTCTGTGGTGAGTTCCTGGCGCCGTTCAGGTACGAGGGTCACCAGATCGGGTTTAATGTTCAGGGCAATTTTGGCCACTGAGTCTTCCGCGGCCATTTCTAAGTTGAGATGAGTCTGCACGATTTCACGCAAAATGGTCAGATCCCGATCCTGAATATGCCGCCGGTCCTCCCGGAGGTGCACCACAATGCCATCGGCCCCGGCAAGGTGTGCCAACGAAGCCGCCATAATGGGGTCTGGTTCATGTCCACCACGAGATTGGCGAAGGGTCGCCACATGGTCAATGTTCACGCCGAGTCGTGCCATGGAAGTCCTTTTAGGTCTGGATGAGTGATGAACCTACGAGACCCCATTATGGCAAAAGGGAAAATCTTCCTGCAATAAACGGAAATTCTGGTGAGGAGCGAGAGAGTTGCGGAAGGTTGGTTGAAAATTCCTGTGCGCTGAAATTGACTGGTCGCGTCCCCTCATCTAGAATAAAATCTCTATTAAATCGTACGATTTTCAATTCATTTCCTTCCCAAACCATCAAGGACGTTTCGTCATTTTACACAAACAATGGAACCTTTTTACCGAATTCAACGACTGCCAGGATACGTCTTCTCCCAGGTCCAGGAGTTAAAACTCCAAGCACGGAAGCGGGGAGAAGATATTATTGATTTGGGCATGGGTAACCCCGACCAGCCCACACCTCGTCATATCGTGGACAAATTGATTGAGACGGCGCGACTCGGGCGGAATCATCGCTATTCGGCCTCACGCGGTATTACGAAATTGCGCCATGCGATCTGTGATTGGTATCAACGAAATTATGAGGTTAGTCTTGATCCTGAGACGGAAGCGATTGTGACCTTGGGGGTGAAAGAAGGCTTGGCGCATTTGGCCCTAGCCATGGTGGGACCGGGTGATGTGGTCCTGGCGCCGACCCCCACGTATCCGATTCATATGTACAGTGTGATTATCGCGGGTGGCGAAGTGCGCGGGGTTGAACTAGGCCCTGATTCGGATTTTTTTGAAAATCTGAAAAAGGCCTTCAAGCAAACGCAACCGGCTCCTCGAGCGTTGATCATCAGTTTTCCGCACAATCCGACCACTCGCGTCGTTGATCTGGAGTTTTTTAAAAAGGTGGTGGAGTTTGCTCTGGAACATCAGGTCTGGGTCATTCATGATTTGGCGTATGCCGATATCGTCTTCGATGGATACAAGGCCCCCAGCCTTCTTCAAATTCCGGAGGCCAAGCAAATTGGCGTGGAATTTTACTCCCTCTCGAAGAGCTATAACATGCCGGGTTGGCGTGTAGGATTTTGCGTCGGAAATCGTGAAGTCATCGGCGCGTTGACCAAGATCAAAAGTTATCTGGATTATGGCATGTTCCAGCCCATTCAAATTGCCAGTATTATTGCCTTGAACGGTCCGCAGGATTGCGTGAAAGAAATTGTGGGGCGATATGAGCGACGGCGCAATGCCCTGGTCCGTGGACTCAACCGCATTGGTTGGCCGATCGATTATCCTCGCGCGACCATGTTTGCTTGGGCAAAAATCCCACAACCCTATCTTGGAATGGGATCATTGGAGTTTTCCAAGTTACTGTTACGGGATGCCAAAGTGGCGGTTTCACCTGGAATAGGGTTTGGCGAAGGCGGCAATGACTATGTTCGCTTCGCCTTAGTCGAAAATGAACACCGGATTTTTCAGGCGGTTCGAGGAATCCGTCAGGCCTTAAAATTTGACGGGGATTTGTAATGCGAAATGCTGTCCAGGTTGGGTTAATCGGGTTCGGCACCGTGGGAACAGGAGTCGTGAAGATTCTCCAAGGGAATGCCGACCTCATCGCGAAACGTGTCGGGGTTCCCGTGTCGCTTGTGCGGATTGCGGACTTGGATATCACAACAGATCGCGGGGTTTCGGTGCCACAAGGGGTGCTCACGACGGATGTCCGGGACATTCTGGATGATTCTGCGATTGATATTGTCGTGGAATTGATTGGCGGGCATGAACCTGCCAAACGGTTTATTCTTCAGGCGCTTGAACGCAAAAAATGCGTGGTGACGGCGAATAAAGCGTTGTTGGCCGATCATGGCGAAGAGATCTTTGAGGCGGCATTCAAGGCCGGCGTTGATCTCGGGTTTGAAGCGAGCGTCGGGGGAGGCATTCCCATCATTCGATCGCTGACCGAAGGGTTGGCTGCGAACCGGATGTTGTCCATTACGGGGATTATGAATGGTACGTCGAATTATATTCTGACCCGGATGACCAACGAGCACCGTGATTTTGACGAAATTTTACAGGAAGCTAAACGGGAAGGGTATGCCGAAGCGGATCCGTCACTGGATGTTGATGGCGTTGATGCGGCTCACAAATTGGCCATCATGGTCAATCTTGCGTATGGAACTCCCGTGCCCATGCGAGGCATCTTTACTGAGGGAATTTCTCATATTTCGACGGTGGATATCGAGTTTGCCCGTGAACTCGGGTTTACCATTAAATTGTTGGGAATCGCCAAACTTCAAGAGAATGCCATTGAGGCACGAGTGCATCCCGCCCTGGTGCCGGCCGGATCTCCCATTGCACAAGTGAATGGGGTCTACAATGCCATTCACCTGATTGGTGATGCTGTTGGAGATGTAGTTCTCTACGGCAAAGGGGCCGGGTCGCTTCCAACGGCCAGTGCCGTCGTGGGAGATATTATCGACCTGGCACGAAATCGCTTAGCCGGGGTTGCCGGACGGGTTCCTGTGACCTCATTCCAATGGGAATCGCGTGTGCCCATTGCCATTAGACCGATGGACGACATTGAAAGCCGGTATTATTTGCGGTGCATGGTCAAGGATCAACCCGGCGTCCTGTCGGCCATATCAGGGATTCTCGGGCAGCGTGGGATCAGCATCTCCTCTGTCCTTCAAAAAGGGCGAAAGGAAGGACAAACGGTACCGTTGGTCATCTTGACGCATCGTTCGGTAGAGCGAGCGGTTCAATCGGCACTCCAGGAGATTAATGCACTGCCCATGGTGTCAGAGCCGACGACGTTACTCCGTATGGAAGGGGTGGAATAATACATGAAGTCACATCGCGTCACGAAGGGGGACAAGCCATGATGATTCCTTGGCGTGGCATTATCGAGGAATATCGGAAATTTCTCCCGGTGGGAGAGCAGACCCCGATCGTGTCACTACAGGAGGGGAATACACCACTCATTCCAGCAAAGCGCTTAGCCGGGAAAATTTGTCCTGGCCTGGGTCTGTATCTGAAGATAGAAGGGGCCAATCCAACCGGTTCCTTTAAGGACCGGGGGATGACCATGGCGGTCTCTAAAGCCGTGGAAAACAAGGCCAGGGGACTCATGTGTGCCTCGACCGGCAATACCTCCGCTTCGGCAGCGGCCTATGGGGCGAAAGCGGGTTTGCCGGTGTATGTCGTCATTCCGGCAGGGAATATTGCATTGGGTAAGCTGACCCAGGCCCTCATGCATGGTGCCCAGGTCATTCAAATCGATGGGAACTTCGATCAGGCTTTAACGATCGTGAAGGATTTGTGTCAAGAAACGGCGATTGAGTTAGTCAATTCAATTAACCCGTTTCGTATAGAAGGCCAAAAAACGGCGGCCATGGAAATTTGTGATCAGTTGGGGTATGCCCCGGTCATTCATGCCCTGCCGGTGGGGAACGCCGGGAATATTACTGCGTATTGGCGAGGATATCGGGAGTACCAAGAAGCCGGACAAACACAAGGGTTGCCTCGAATGTTCGGGTTTCAAGCGGAAGGAGCGGCTCCCATGGTCAGAGGTCATGTGGTGGATTCACCGAAAACTATTGCCTCAGCCATTCGGATTGGGAATCCCGCCAGTTGGAATTTTGCCCTGAAAGCATTAGAGGAATCACAGGGACATCTGGATATGGTGACTGACGAAGAAATTATTCGGGCTTATCAAATGGTGGCGAGTGAAGAAGGGGTCTTTTGCGAGCCCGCTTCCGCTGCATCTCTCGCAGGAATTGACAAAATGAATCGCGCCGGGTTGTTGCCAAAAGAGGGAGTCATTGTGTGTACCTTAACCGGACATGGGTTAAAAGACCCGGATACGGCCATCTCGGTCTCGTATCGACCGGTCACCGTTCCTGCCACCCATGAGGCGGTCAGAGCGCAATTAACAAATACATAATTCCTCATGGCCTTCTGAAAGCCAAGATTGTTTGTTCAACTACTAACTTAACTCAACACAGTGAGGCTCAGGTCGTGCGAAAAACGATCGTGATTCACGTCGATGGTTTGACGGGACAGTCATTTCAAGAATTAGGAAACCAGACCGTTTTGCAATCGGCTCGGACACCGCACCTGGATGAATTGGCGGGGCATGGTGAACTGGGGCGTTTAGGAGTTCCCCGAGAAACCCGTCCCTTTTGCGGGGAAATGGCCCTGCTTGCTTTATTAGGATACCATCCACACAAATGGTATACCGGTCCTGGTGCCTTTGAGGCAGGAGGGTTGGAGGTTGTCCTGGATGCCCATGATGTCGCCTATCTGTGTCATTTGGTGACTCTCCGTGGGCAGGACGGTTGGGGGGATGGGAAAAAATTTGGGCCCCAGTTATTCATGGATGACCCCTTAGGCGGCGGAATCGAAACTGAAGAGGCCCGAGAACTCATTGATGCCATCAATGAACAATTGATATCTGAAAATATTCATTTTTACATGGGCAGCCATCACCGGCATCTGATGGTCTGGGTGGGCGCGAGTGGGAAAGTGGCCTGTCGTAACCCACACGAGGCTCTGGGGCAGTCGATCGAGGCGTTTCTGCCAACCGGCGACGGATCGCAAATTTTACGTGAACTCATGGCGGCCTCTAGGGCGATCCTTTGCCATCACCCTGTCAATAAAGAGCGCCTTGATGCCGGGCTGAAGCCGGCCAATTGTTTATGGTTGTGGGGCCCCGGCAAGGCTGTGGAATTGCCTCATCTAAAAGAACGGTGGCCAGTCAAAGGTATGGTTATTTCACCTGATGGGCCGTATGTCGGTGTTGGAATGGCCGCTGGACTCCAGACGGTGAAGGTGGAAAATGTGGGAGGGGGAGATGTCGCCTGGTTGCAGGAATTAGCCAACAGAACGTCTCCTGTGCTGGAAACGCACGACCTGGTCTGTCTGCATATTCCCTTTTACGCCTGGGGCTTGAAGGATGGACAGGCGGTGCCACCGTCACAATTAGTGGAATATCTTCAGCGGGTGGACGAACAGGTGATCGGAGCTATGCATCAGTCTGTTGAAAAAAACGATTCCCTCCGGATCGTCGTACTATGTACCCCAAGTCCGCACCGGCAGGAGGATGGAGTGTCGGCTATATCCCCATATCTGGTGTGTGAAGGGCGCAAAGGCAAACCCGAAGATCATGCGGTGAGATTGAATGAACGAGAGGTGGCCAACCGTCCACTCCGTGATGCCACAAAGCTGCTTGAGCGGGTTGCGGGCAAGAACTAAATCCTATGGCGCGGTATATTCAAAAATTCGGCGGCACGTCAGTGGGGAGCCTGGAACGAATCCAAAACGTAGCTCGGCTTATTGAGCAGACCTGCCTGGCCGGGCATGAGCTGGTCGTGGTGTTGTCTGCGATGAGTGGGGAAACGGATCGCCTCATGAAAATGGCCAAGACTTTGAGCATTGACCCGGATGATCGGGAACTTGATGTGTTGCTGTCATCCGGAGAGCGAGTCACGATTGCGCTGATGGCGATGACCCTCAAAAGTCTTGGGATCAAGGCGCAATCCTTTACGGGACGTCAAGTTGGGATTGTCACCGATAGTGTGCATACCAAAGCTCGAGTCTCCCGGGTCGATACGGACCGGGTCCTGGGAGCGTTGCGTGATGGGATTGTTCCCATTGTGGCCGGGTTTCAAGGAATTAACGCCGCGTCTGATGTGACGACGTTAGGGCGTGGGGGCTCCGATCTGACGGCCGTGGTCTTGGCCGCGGCGCTGAAGGCCGATACCTGCTTTATTTATACCGATGTGGATGGTGTATACACGGCCGATCCCAATATTGTGCCCGGCGCGAGACGGTTGGATAAAATCTCCTATGAGGAAATGTTAGAGTTAGCGAGTCTGGGGGCTAAAGTCTTACAGTCTCGTTCGGTGGAGTTAGCTGCCAAATATCAGGTGCCCGTGGAAGTGCGATCCAGTTTTCAAGACGGGCCTGGAACCCGCGTGGTAAAAGAGGATGTCGATATGGAACAAGTCTTAGTCTCCGGAGTCACGGGCGATCGGAATCAAGCCAAGGTCACGGTGGTCGGGGTCCCGGATCAACCTGGGATTGCCGCCACATTGTTCTGCTCCATTGCCGACGCCGCCATCAATGTGGATATGATTATTCAAAATGTGAGTCAGGATTCCCTGACGGACATTTCCTTTACCGTGCCGAGAGCCGATCTGACCCGGGGCATGAGTCTCGTCAGAGATATTGCCAAATCAGTGGGAGCACGGACGGTAGAGGTAAACGAAGCCATTGCCAAAGTCTCATTAGTGGGAGTGGGGATGCGTTCGCATTCCGGTGTCGCCGCCAGAATGTTTCAGACGCTCTCACGGGAGGGTATTAATATCATGATGATCAGTACCTCGGAAATTAAGATCTCTTGTGTGGTGGAAGAAAAATACATGGAATTAGCTGTTCGGGCCTTGCACCAGGAATTTGAATTAGAAACGCCTCCGGGGGCCAAAAAGGCCTAGCGTGGTGAGGTGTGTGTACATAGATGATGCCTATGCGTGACATGAATTCTCAATTTCCGATCATTGAAATCTACGATACAACCCTCCGGGATGGGGCTCAGGCCGAAGATGTCAGCTTCTCGGTCGAGGATAAGGTTCGTATCGCCCTCAAATTAGATGAGCTGGGGGTCCATTTCATTGAAGGAGGGTGGCCGGGAGCCAACCCGAAGGATATTGAGTTCTTTCAAGTCATGAAATCGACTCCATTGCAGCACGCCAAAATTGTGGCGTTTGGTTCGACGCGAAAAGCCAAAAATACGGCAATGGCCGATCCGACGTTGGAGGCGCTCTTATCCGCAGAAACAGAAATTGTCACCATCTTTGGGAAAAGTTGGACCCTACATGTGACGGAAGCGTTGGAAACGACGTTGGCCATCAATTTAGAGCTGATTGCCGATTCTATCGCGTATCTCCGGTCGAGGGGGCGGCAGGTGTTTTACGATGCCGAACACTTTTTCGACGGATATAAAATGAATCCCGACTACGCCATGAAAACCATTCAGGCTGCGGCAGAAGCCGGGGCGGAGCGGATCGTATTGTGCGATACCAATGGCGGGACCATGCCCTGGGATATTGGTGAGATCTTTGCGGCGGCCCGTCAGAACTGTTCTGTCCCGTTTGGCATTCACGCGCATAATGACGCGGAGATGGGCGTCGCCAATTCGTTGATAGCCGTGCAAGCCGGAGCGATCCAGGTCCAGGGAACGATTAATGGCATTGGCGAACGGTGTGGGAATGCCAACCTGTGTTCCATCATGGCCAATTTAGAATTGAAAATGGGGCGAACAGCCCTGGGAGATGGACGATTAGCACACCTCCGCACCATTTCTCATTTTGTGGCCGAGATGGCAAATTTGACTCCCAATAAACGGCAGCCCTATGTGGGCGATACCGCGTTTGCTCATAAAGGGGGGGTGCATATTCATGCGGTGCAAAAAAACCCGCTCACCTATGAACATGTGAATCCTGATGTCGTCGGCAACCATCGCCGTGTGTTGATTTCCGACAGCAGTGGCCGAAGTGCCGTGTTTGGAAAGATGGAAACCTTCGGACTGGATCTTCCTCAGGATAATCCCAAGGTGCTCGAATTACTGGATTCCCTCAAAACCTTGGAATATGAAGGCTACCAATTTGAGGGAGCGGAAGGGTCCTTTGAATTGTTAGTGCGGAAGGCGATGGGGACGTATACGCCATCGTTTGAACTCCTGGGGTGCCGCATCATTGTTGAGAAACGGAAAACCAATGAGGACCCTATTTCCGAGGCCACGATTATGGTCAAAGTCGGGGAAGTCGTTGAACATACCGCGGCGGTCGGTGATGGGCCGGTGAATGCTCTCGATCATGCCCTTCGCAAAGCGTTGGAACATTTTTATCCACAGTTACAGGAAATGAAGCTTCTGGACTATAAGGTCCGTGTGTTGACCGGGCGACATGGAACCGGTTCTCGCGTGCGAGTCCTGATCGAGTCCGGTGATCACAAAGAGAAATGGGGAACGGTGGGGGTATCGGAAAACATCATTGAAGCCAGTTGGCAGGCCCTGGCCGACAGTATTGAATATAAGCTCATGAAGGAGAAAGCCGCAGGGGTGATGGCGGCCTCTCCGATCACAGGCCCACAAAGGGGAATCAACTGAAGAGGTCTGTTCTTGACATCATCTGCGTTGCCCGTTACGTTGCTGCCAGCAACAAGGGTCAGAGGCGTGAACTCACAATCCGTAATAACGGTGTTCGAAACCACTGGTAAGGGGGTTCTGATTTATGCGGAAGGCTGACATTGCCGAAATCATTACAGAGACGGCAGCGATCCAAAAGACCGACTCAATGGAAATGGTGGAGCACGTGTTGGATTTGATCAAGTCCATGCTTCAACGGGGGGAAGTCGTCAAAATTGCCGGGTTTGGGAACTTTGTTGTCCGGAACAAGGGAGAGCGCAAAGGCAGGAATCCGAGAACGGGAGAAGAAATTGCCATTACGCCCAGACGAGTGGTCACCTTCCGACCAAGCCAACTCTTTAAGAAATATGTTAATTCTTGACGGGAAAGAATTCCGCTATCGGTCTCGTTCATTCTCTTGCTAGACACACCGTGGGGTGATTGCAGCTATGGGGGTTGGACTCAAACACGAGGAGAAGGACTTTTATAAAATAGGGGAAGTCGCCGATTTGACGAATCTTCCGGCGTATGTCCTACGGTTTTGGGAGTCAGAATTCATTTTTCTCAAACCGAAGAAAAGTCAGGGCAAACATCGGGTCTATTCGAAAGGCGACATTGAAACCGTCTTTGAAATAAAACGGATGCTCTATGATGAAGGGTATACGATTGCGGGTCTGAAGCGGTATTGGTATCGCAAAAAACGAGAAGGAAAAGCCGTTCAGGTCCCCAAAGACCGTGTGGAAAAAGCCAAGGTGGAACTGCAAGGTATTCTGAAGATCTTGGGTCGAGCAACGGTCTAGGTATTCGGCCAATGACGATTTGATGGGAATACAACTGGTCAGAACAATGTCGGGGCGTAGCGCAGCCCGGTAGCGCACTCGCTTGGGGTGCGAGAGGTCGGAGGTTCAAATCCTCTCGCCCCGACCATTCTTTTCTGCCGGCAAGGCGGGTCAATTCGCCTCCTCTGTATCTTCAGAAGGGAGCTGATGTTGGGCAGTACGAAGGCTCGCTAGGCTTGTAAGTCCTCTTCTTCAGCCAGCTCCTCACCCTCGGGCATCCCATACGCCACATATTTCGCATAAGAGAGATAAATCTGACTGCTGTCTCTCATGGCCTTTGAGCCAGCCTTCATTCTATGGAATCGGTTTTTGGATTCCTCGTCCGTTTGTGTTTGGAGATGGCTCACGTGCTCCTGTAATAACAGGGAATAGCGCTGCATGGCTTGCTCTATTTCCAGATACGCTTGCAAAATGTCTTCTTGCATGAATGTGCCTCCTTGATAATGTCCCCCACCTTACAACCGGCTGTTCCCGTGGTCAACTTTCCGTGACGATATGACTGGAGCGCGCAGCAAGGAGATCACAGAAGGTCGAGGAGAGCGGCTCGTGATGAAGGGATGTTTGACCGATTTTTTAGATATTCAGTAAAATGTTCCCTGGGTTGGAGAGTCCGCAGCGTGTGTCCCATCATAATGTTGAAACTTGTAGCATAGTTTTCGCGATCCATGAGCCTCCACCCGCCGCCCCATTGGATTTCCGTTGTCATTCCCATTAAAGATGAGCGGGAGAACCTCCCGCTATTAGCGAGCCAATTGCTCAAGTTTTTTGAGTCCAGGCCTGAAAGTGGATCCGCTGCGTTTGAACTCGTGTTTGTGGATGATGGGAGTTCTGACGGGAGTGGCCCCTTGCTGGATCAGTTAGCCGTTCAGTCTTCTGCCATACGGGTGATTCATTTAGACCGGAACCATGGGCAAACGGCGGCATTCGATGCGGGCTTTCGGCATGCCAGGGGAGAGCTTGTTGCGACGATGGACGGTGATCTGCAGTATGACCCGAATGATTTCGCCAAACTTCTCCCATTCGTAGAACGCTATGATTTAGTGTGTGGGCGACGACAAGCCAGGCATGACAATCTGGTCCGTCGATGGTCGTCAAGAATTGCCAATCAGGTTCGCAATTGGGCCGTGCATGACGGCATTTCGGATACCGGCTGTTCCATGAAGGTCTTCAAGCAGGCCGTGGTCAAACGTCTTCCTCCATTTAAAAACATGCACCGGTTTTTCCCGGCGCTGGCGAAAATGTATGGGTTTACGGTGACCGAAGTCCCCGTCCAGCATTTTCCGAGAGCCCATGGGACATCAAAATACGGCATTGGCAACAGGCTTTTTGCCGGTCTGTATGATCTCTTCGCAGTCAGGTGGATGCAGAAACGCTGTTTGAACTACACCGTGAAAGGCATCCACCCACCCGAAAAATCCGAGCCGTAGGATCCTTGTGGTGCCCATCTTGCTGGAACCCATTCATGCACGACAAACCTTCAACGCACCAGTGGGGTTCTAAGTAGATGGAACTCTTATGGGGCTTTAGCCCCTCTTATTGAATATGTTCGAATCGTTCAAACAGGTACTCCTTGCTATGTCGTTTGAGGAACTCCTCTGGATAGGATTTGGTTTTCTGGGGCAAGGCATTTTTTTCTCACGGTGGCTGGTGCAATGGTTGGTGTCGGAACGCAATGCGGAAAGCCAAATTCCCGTGTCGTTCTGGTACATGAGCCTGGTTGGCAGTGTGATTGTGCTAGCCTATGCCATTCATATAGCCGACCTGGTATTCATGGCCGGCCAAAGCGTCGGGACCGTGGTGTATATCCGCAATATCATGCTGCTGCATCAGGCCAATAAGCGAGTCGTGAGTGGCTAGCCCTCTCACTCCAGTCCTCTCTCCGTCCTCTCCTCGATCTTCGATTACGCACTCTCCTCTTTTCCATGTGGTGTGTGTGCTGCTCTTGGCCGCCTGGCTGCTGGGAGTGGACGGCGGATGGCTATTTGGTCCGGATCTCGGCGCACTCGGGTTAACGGATCGGGATGAGGGCAGCAATGCGGAAGCGGCCAGGGAAATGCTCGAAACCGGCGATTGGATTTCCCCCACCCTTAACTATGAACCTCGTTATGCCAAACCGGCCTTTGTGTATTGGCTCATCAGCGGGGCATATACCGTGTTTGGCATCAATGAATTTGCCGCGCGGCTGCCTTCGGCTTTGTCCGGTCTCTGCCTGCTGTTGCTCCAATATCTGTTCGTTCGAAGGTGGGCTGGCCCCACGGTGGCTATCTGGGCTTCGTTCATGTTGCTGCTGAACCTGGAGTTTTTGGGCATCAATCGGATGGTGCTGACCGATCCGGAGTTGGTCGTGTTCACCACCCTGGCGGGCTATAGCTTTTGGCATGCGTTGCATCATGAGCAGGCCAAGCGATGGCTCTTCGCCGTCTTTTATCTGGCCATGGGATTCGGCATGTTGGTCAAGGGACCAGTGGGTATCATCATTCCGCTGGTGGGCGTGATCCCGTATCTCACTCTCACACGGCAATGGGGAACATTCTGGCAACGGGGGTTCCCGCTTGTTGGAATGCTCTTGGTCACGGTGGTGGCCGCTCCCTGGTATTTGATGATGTTTCACATTCATGGAGACGCCTATTGGGCCGCGGCACAAGCGAATACCACCGGCCGTTTCATGAATCCTATGGAAGGTCATGGGGGGACGCTCTTTTTTTATATTCCGGTGGTATTGGTGGGATTTTTCCCATGGAGTGCCTGTCTCCCTTCCGTGTTGTATCACGCGTTAAAACGTTCGAAAGCCTACTGGCAGGGACAAGGCCTTGCGTCACAGGAACAACATCTGGAGTGTTTCCTGAGCTTCTGGGTGGTGGGATTGCTATTGTTCTTTACCTTCTCGGCCACGCGTCTGCCGCATTACATCTATCCGGCATTTCCGGCAGCAGCGGTCCTGGTTGCCGTCTGGTGGCAGCGATTTTTGAAAGAAGATTTCCCTGTTGGATTAACCGCTTCTACCCGAATACTCATCGGGGTGGGATACCTATTGGGCATCGCGATGATGTTTTTGCCGGCGGTCTTTCAGTTGTTCATGAAGCAAATTGCCAAAGAATTCCCGGCCGCTGTCCACGTGGACCTGGCCTGGCTCCCGTCGCTCGTAGGCCTCGTCATCGTGGTGGGTACCATGCTCATGCGTCAGTGCATGCGATCTGATACCAAGCGCCATCTGGCCTTATGGGTGGGAGGCGGCATGATGCTGATCTTTACGGTATTGGTCGCGCGAGGAGGACTATCTATTTACCAACAGTATTTCATTGGACCCCCGCAGGAATTAGCTGTCATCGCCGGCTATAACTTAGGCCAAGATGACCGATTGATTCAAATTGGCAGGAAACGCCCATCCCTCAGTTTTTATGCCAAACGCAAAGTCTATTTTCTCGACCTGAATGACGAAGATCTCCCTCAACATCTTTCCGCTCCCGGCCGCAAAATGGCCATCATTCAAACCCCGCTTCGCGGACAACTACCCGAGTCCATGTCCGATTGGACAGTCGTCCTGGACCACGGTGGCTTTTCTCTCCTCACCAGCGAACCCTTGATGTAATAGAATCGCCTTGACATATTTTGGCGATTGCCGAAGAATTGCCAACCTGTGAATTTGAATTAGTTTCGCATTTAATTGGGTCATAGTGATTTCAATTTATCCATGGTCCCCTGTGTTCCCCTTGGGGGGCGATCCTTTTGTTTCGGCAAAAGGACCCAAAACCATTGACGCCCCGTCCGGCTTCATTGGATGGGACGGACGCAGGATACGGAAGGGCGGACCAACTCGCGGAGCCTGTCCTGAGTTTTGTCGAAGGGCTCAAACAAGGCCCGCCCAATGATTAGGGCGTCCGCCCCTGGAGCCGGGCGGCAGGCGTCGGAAAATTGAAAGGGAGAGAGACATGAGGGCTTTGAGTAATTCCTTCTGTTACCTTAGAATTTGTGTTGGTGTTATCGTGGATGTTCAGGGTATAGGCAGAGATTATGGCTTTCCGTAGGGGCATGACTGCTTGGAATATTATTTGGAAAACCAATAGAATCAGGTGAAGGGCCTTAGTGGATCCGCTGAATGGAATGCAAACAATTGAAGAAAAAAGAATTCGCTAGCATTGGATTAGTATTCGAAAGACCTAATAAGTCCCCAGGGAAACAATAATCCGCATTCTAGACGAATCAATCTGATTAGGGTTAGTTGTTATGAAAATAGTCAGCTGGAACTGTAATGGCGCACTGAGAAAAAAGTTTCAACTGCTTTCAACATTAGAGGCTGACATATGTGTCATTCAAGAATGCGAAGATCCAAAGCAAACGCCCGTTCAAAAATACAAGGATTGGTGCAAGAACTATTTATGGATAGGAAACAATAAGAGCAGGGGGATAGGAATATTTGCCAAGCAAGATGTCTACTTAGAACTGATGACGTTAGATTCTGGGCGACTTGAGTCTTTTTTGCCTTGTTTAGTCAATAACAGTTTTTTCCTTTTAGCCGTATGGACAAGAGAGGCTAATTCGCCGACCTTTAAGTACATTGGTCAAATGTGGAAGTACCTCCAGCAAAATAAAAGCCATTTTTCAAATCAAGATACTGTCATAATTGGAGACTTTAACAGCAACTCATGCTGGGATGCATGGGATCGCTGGTGGAACCATTCAGATGTAGTAAGAGAATTGGAAGATTTGGGAATAGTCAGTCTTTACCACGCTCAAACTGGAGAAGAACAAGGCAAAGAGAAACAGCCAACATTCTATATGTATAGAAAACCTGAGAAACCATACCACATTGATTACGCATTCATAAAATACTGCTCCTGGATACCCCCCAGCTTGCTGGGGGGAGGAAAGGAGCAAGCCCGCGGAGCGGGCTGAATTTGGTATTCTTCGATGTATGAGTCTCAAGCGGACCCGAGGTGCTGTCTAC
>JAOTTP010000078.1 GCA_029864405.1 Nitrospirota bacterium | reverse complement strand
CTGATGGCCGGTTGGGTTTGTAATCGGGCTGAAATCGTGACGACTTTGGTAGAGCCTGACCCTGTGACTTGATAGAGGAACCAGGGAGCAGTGCCCGCCCCGCCCTGCACCACTGAATCCACGAGCCACTGCACAGCCGTCCCTGAGCTGTGCCGAATCGTCGCCCGAAACAATTGTTGTGTGTTGCTCTGATCGATATACGCGTTGTCATGTCCTTGAGGATAATAGAGATACGCCTGCTTAGGGAAAATTTCAACGGTTGGTTGAGGAAGGGGCTCGGGTCCATTTCCCATCAACGTGACAAAGGCATAGGCTTTCCGAAAAGGGCTTTCCGCCGCCGTGGCGATGATGATGTCGGTCGTCCCATGGGAAAGGCTGCCTTTCGGAGGAGCAAGATATAGCCCGGTAGGATCAATCGAACCAGCCCCGGGATTTCCTGCGGGATCCTGAACGGCCCAATTCACCTTACTGCTCAACCCGTTATAGACCGTGGCCTGAAACCGGACCTGTGTATTCACAGGATCGGCATATCGTTCATCACGAAAATACACGTCAGCGTTGGCCGGCCAGACCTCCACTTCGATTTGATGCTGGCAGACGATCTGATGGAAGACCTGGTAGGTCGGATGGGAATGACGACATGTAGCAGTATGAACCGGCATGGCCAAACCTTTCCCAATCATCTTCTAAGGATTACATCGCGTCGACATCTTCCTCAAAGTCATCATCCGGGAGATCAACGGAACAATTGGCAATCTTCCCGAAGAGTTTGCCATTGAAGCTTAACTTGGATTTGCAACCGACCTTCCCCTCCAGTTGTGTCGTGATACCTTTCGTGCCCAGGACCCCGGCTAATTGCACGTTGGCCCCTTCAACCGCGACGGTAAATGGGGAAAGTTTAATACCAAAACTGCCAATCGAAGCCACCGTATGGATTCCACCAGCCCGTCGGAGAAAGGGAATCGACAGATTGATCGGAATCTCCCCGACCCGTACCGAGATTGAACTCACCTGTGCGACCAACGATCCTTTGGCCTTCGTGGCAAAGGCAATTGGTTCGGTTTTAGCCTGGACAGAAAAATCCGGGCAACTCTCCATACCCAGGTGGCCTTTGAAATTCACGTGGCTTCCTCCTGCCCTGTTTGCTGAGCCGTCATCCCCTCCGGATAGACCCGCTCGGCCAGATCACTACACATCGCATCAATCCGTTCATTCAATTTCTCAAAACCCTTCAAGGATTGACAAATTTCTTCACAGTTCTCCCCTTCAATCTCAAACGAGACAAAGGGACCGAGTTTAATTCGAAGGACCATATTGGCCGCCATTCTATCACCTTTGGTAAAAAATGGAACTGGGATGTACCGACAAGGACGTTTCCTTAGATGAATGGTTGCCCGTTGGTTTCACGTGGGCATCCACCGTTGTTTATTTCGACTTCCTTGTATCAGGGCGACGCGCGGGACGCTTCCCGTTTCCATTCCGGGATTTCACGGTTTCGGCCTCATGGGTCTTCCGTTTGCCCATAGCATGGCCATTCGTGTGGACGTGGCCATTCACCGGCTTGTCGTGCAATCCCTGACTAAGATTTTTGTCGGCTTCGCGCAAAAATTTCACCATCTGGTCCATGGAATGCAACATCACTTCGAGTGTATCTTTTTGTTGGCGATCCAGGTTTTGGTATAAACCTTCAAGCTTTCGTTCAAGTTCCTGCCCGTCTTTTGATGTGCGATATTCTTTGCCACGTTCCCGCAGAACCGTCCCGAACTGGTCCAAGATGGAGATCACACCAAAGAAAATATCCAACGTTACGTCCTGCGCTTCCTTGCCCTGGGGGAGCGGATGCGGCCGGCAATGTGGACAGGCCAGAAACTGTTCATCTAAAGCCATTCTCCATCTGGCGAAAAGTGCAGACCGGGAATCGTCAGCAATAGCCGAACATCCCCGACGGTGAAGTTTCCCATAAACAGGATCGAATTGATACGGGGCCAGGGCCGCTTCGGCTTGGCCATCAATTCGTAACAGGGGGCGCGCATCACTGACCTTTCCTTGAGACCGTAGCTCCTGAAGGGCAATCGCAAAAGCGTCACCCCAATACACTTCCGTAGTTGCGGTTGTGTCGTCGGTAGAACGTCCCATATCTTTAAGTGCGCCTGACCACCGGGCTTCCTCTTCCTTGACCGTTTGCATCCGTGGAGAAACGACGAACCGGACACACCGCTTCCAACACGTTCAAGAGCATTCCTCCTAGTGGCTTAATCATAGACCGCCCATGCCAACTCTCGATGCGTCTTTTGCAGACGATGCTTTTTGAGACGTGTCACGAAATATTTTGTCAAAAAGGCAATCAGCAAATCCCGCCCTGAGCCTTCCGGTAGCCCCTGACGCAAACGGGCAATATTTCCTTGAAAGATCCGACGAAGAGTGCGTTCGGGGTCGGCAACCTGATTCAGATAGGTCACCCGATGATAATGCAAGTCTGAATAGCAATCGCCGTGATCATCGATATGCATAATTAAGGAGCCTGCCAAAAAGATCAAACTCAAATAATGCAGAGGAACCGCCGGCACTAAAAATCCGGTCAGAACCAAAATGGCATGCCCGCTCCGGTTCCTGGCACTTTCCCGTAAGACCCGCAGTTGTTCGCGGCGGGGAAGGGAGCGAATGCTCTCCGGATCAGAACGGAAAGCCACATCCCGCTTTTGTGCCTGAAACAACAATAGAATGGCTTGCCGAAGCTGAGGGTCCAACACATCCCGTTCAGCAAACAAGCGGGCAATAATCACATAAAACAGTTTTTCTCGATCGGTTCGGATCTCAAACCAGCCCTTGGTCAAAAGGGCATCCATCCGATCAATATAAGAATTGGCGACGTCCAAACCAAAGTCATCAATAAAGCTATCCGCGAGAAAACAACAGCTGCCGAACAAACTACCGATCATTTGCCGACGCGCATCATAGGGAAACCCCGCAATTTCCGCGCAGGCATGGCCGACGACGGTCATCTTGGCACTCAATTCCATCATCTTCCGATATTCATCCTGTCGTTGATTAAAAAGATCGGGATAATACTCCACCACCAACGGCTTCAGACAGGCCACCACCTGTTTCCGGTAAAAGCTGAACAATTGATCAAGAGGCGTATGGAGAGGTTGGGACGCGTACATCGAGAAACCACTCTTTGTCTAGAAGTGAAATTCATTATAAAGAGTTTGGATAAAATTTTACATATTTCCTGATGAATATTGGCAAAAAAATGGAACAACATAAAAAAAGTGATGCAACGGTTATGCCTTCATACAGACGCCCAAGTGTGGATAACTGAAAGCTGGTCAAGAATCGTGTGGCGCCCATAACATCTGGCAAAGACGGGGTTTTTATTGGATTCTCCCAAATGCAGATTTAACCCGAAGGAATGTCTCAAGCGAGAGGAATGTGAATGTTGTAGGAATTCAACTTCACGTCACTGATGCAAAATTCCCCAATATCATTGAGATGGAAAAACTTATATTTCCCCATTTAGGCATTGGACGAACACGCGATGATTCGGTTGGGCCCTAACCAGGCTGTCATCCTGAGCCAAGGTGGAACAGACAGGGCTCAGCAAGATCCTTCGTGGACCTTGGCCTGAGCCCCTTCGACTGCCCTCAGGGCAGGCTTGCCGAATGGTTCAGGATGACATGGTCCCCCAGGAAGTATGCTTTTCATTGATCGTTCACCATTCAACAGACAGTGTTTGACCGATGAAACGAAAACTTTTACACCTTTAGAAGGAAAGCCATGGGAAACGGGATGCCAGATTACCGCCTCGAGACGAGGTATATTCATTTGGCATGCATCGCCGGGGATCCGCTGGATGAGTTCCTATGCGTCCTCCTTCCCGGAATCGTGAATTCCTTTAAGGGCGCGAGACCTCAAGACTTCACTCCTCTACTCATTGCCCACGTCATATTAAACTTGATCAACGATGAGATAGATCCATTCATTCCAGGGGAATACGATCCTTATTGTGAGCTAACCAGGTTGCAAACGTCTGAAGGGAAGGATTGAGGCTGCGAGCGACCGCTGGGGGACGCGCTCCGCAAAACACCTCATGAAAGTCCCGTTTGAATTGAAACATATTTCCGAGATCATCCGCCCCGGGAAAGACAAAGCTTCGATACACCTCCGGGGATACGTCATGGTAGTGGATCTCTTGTCCCAAAGCCTGAGTGAAGGCCGCCGCCATCTCTGCACCCGTTAAATGTTCCCCTGCCACACCGACCGTTTTGCCGATATACTCCTTGCCCCTCTTGAAAATGCCATAGGCGCACTTGCCGATATCTTCGGCGGCAATGCCGGGAAGCTTCTTGTCGCCCATGGGGAGGGTAATGGCGAATCTCCCGTCAGCACCTTTCTTGGGCCCCATCCCGAAGTGAATGAAATTGTCCCAATAAAATGACGTCAAGAGAAACGTGGTGGGAACCCCGCGTTCGGTGAACACAGCATTCGCCTCGCCTTTGGCATCAAAATGCGGCACTTTATATTGCCCCATCAGCGTAGGCATCCGGCTATCGCTGAGTGGCACCCATTGACGCGTATCTTCGAGAGTGGACCAGATCACATGTTCCACACCGGCAGTTTTAGCGGCGATGGCCATCCCTTTCGCCTCGTCAAATTCCTTTTCAGGTGAAAAGTGGGCCCAGAAAAACGTGACACAAAAGGCGCCATATGTCCCGTGAAAGGCCCGTTGAAGACTTTCGGGATCATCTACATCCGCTGGCACCACTTCTGCCCCAAGGTTCGCCAGCTCTTTGGCTTTATCCGAGTTCACATCACGGGTCAGGGCTCGTGCCGAAAAACCACCAGCCGGATCGTGAAGTATGGCCCGAATTAATCCGCTACCTTGTGCGCCAGTCGCACCCACAACGGCAATAATTTTTTTGTCCGCCATCATGCCCCCCTTGAATCTTAGTCTGGTGTGACCTCTGGATTTTGTTGCGCTGCGGGAGAACCATGAAGCTGAGCCCTGGTATCCAGTTCGTGGGCTTTTCGTCCTCCCCTCGCCGTCCGGCATGCGCCTAAACTTCCGTCTACCATCAGGCCGGCCATTTGGACACAGCGTTCCACCAGGGCAATCGCGCCTTCCCGAAGCGATTGGGATTTTTGCACGTATCGCATATTATTTTCCATGTCCTCCGCACTCCACCCTCGGGAATGGGCGATATAGGGAAACTGCGGGAATTGCACGCCGATTTCAGCGAAAAATCCGAGTAATTGTCCCGCAACAGCCTGAATATTATCCTGCCCACCGGTAATAATAAAACCGCCCACTTTATTATGAAGCAGATGTGTATTGGAAATCGTTTCCTGGTTCTGAATACAATTCATTCGCTCAACCATCTTGTAATAGAGGCTGCTCGCAGCCCCCCACCGAATGGGAGTTGCCAGCACCAACACGTCAGCCCAATGCACCAGTCCTTCGTACACCTGGTCCATCTCATCTTTGGGATCCATCTGGGTAATCGAACAGGGCCAGGTACAGGCCCGTGACGATTTGGAATAAAAGCCTTCGCAAGAGCGAAAGGATAGATCCCGAAGGCGCAACAACCGAGTTTCACATTTGAGAGTATCCGAGGCATGCTGCAACCCGACTTCCAGCAAATCCTCTGAGGTACTGTAGCGAGGGTGGTCGGGGGTCATGACGGTCGTGGACAGTCCGAGCACCCGAACCGGGCCCTCCTCCCGTTTGGGGGTGCGGGCAAGCGGATGGGGTTCATGCGCCTTACGCGATCGTTTCGAACTCGCTGTGGATCGAATCAAGACCCGCCCGTTCTCGACCTTCACGTCATAGGCGGGCACCGCGTCTTCTTCAAATCCCGGTTCCCCTTTGCCCGTTCGACAATGAAATTTCCAATAATGCCAGGGACAGACCACGTACTCCCCGTCTAATTTGCCTTCACCCAACGGCCCACCCACATGGTTGCAGGCACCATTGATCGCCCCAAACTGTTCATTGTGGTAAGTCAAAGCCAACGGCGTACGCCCAACCATTACTTGCTGTACCGGCTGTTGTCTCAACTCGTCTGCGCTGCCGACATCGACCCAGCTTTCATCCGGCATGCTCGCTCCTTGGTTAACATGAGTCTTCACTCTTTCCTTTTACGTCACAATTGAATTGTCATACAGAGATCCCTCAATAGCCGATTTCCTACAGAGGGTTGTCAGCTCTTTGAAAAATACTTCTGCTGAGGCTCACGCGGAAACCGAGTAACGGTATGTCTCTCTCCATAGCATCGACCAACCCCGAAAATATTTTGGAGCCCTCTTCATTGACGCCGGTTTTCCGCAACCAGAAAAAGAGTGCAACCCTATTGCGGAGGAGAATTTCTGTCTTTCGGATCCTCCACGATTAACATTCCGCCCATAATCGGATGGAGTTGGCAATGGTATGAATAGCGGCCGGGGGGTAGCCCCGGAAGCATGTACGTCTTCCCCGGAGCGATCTTCCCGGAATCGAATAAACACGGCTTGTCTGTTCCACAATCATCATGTTGGACGCTATGAGGAGACCCCGTTGCATTGATCCACTCAATGGGCACACCGGCCCAGACGACGGCTTCATGAGGATGATAGTAGGGCGGCCAATGTTCCATCCGAATGGGCTCATTCACGGATTCGGCTTTTACCAGTACCGTGCCCATAAATACTACACTTAAAAAGATGACAACCTGGATGTGTTTCAGAACGCGTTCTCCTTTCCTCCTCAGTTCCCCTGAGGAGTGTGTTTCCTCAACTGTCTTCACCAGACTTCGTTCATGACCTGAGTCGTGTTAATTGAAAATCACGGCCTTTCCACCTGCGTATTCCTCAGTCCTTGAGGAATCAAATCTTCTCTCGACTTCTTCATTATAACTGACCGACCACCGGAAATTTGATGCCTCAACGCACATAAGCTATAAAAAATTGGATGTAATCTCTCAGCCAGTGGGCCACCAACATGTGAATGCAGAAGCCCCCCAACGGCCTGTTCATCCTGAGAGAAACGAAGGATCTCGCGAAGCCATGATATCCTCAATCTAGCCACAGATCCCTCGCCTTGGGAATCCATCTTGTTTTCTCCGTCATGCCCGACATTCGTCATCGGCCACCCATCTTCCCTCCGACATTCCGCTCCCCCGCATTGTCATCCTGATCCATTCGACAAGGCTCAGGACAAGGGCCCGCGAAGGATCTGTGCCCAACCAAACCCCACTCAACGAAAAGCGACACATCGCTCCTATCTCCAGAACCCTTCTTCCCACACACGGGACCATCTCCGGCTTATTATTCTGGAAAAAGGACGTAAGCGGCCGCGGGTTCTTGCATGGATCACGCGTTAATGGCATGCTGACAAAAGATCGAGGATCGCCGCCATAAGGATAGTGGGGTGACAAGGCAGCCAGTCGGAAACGCGAAAGACGTGCGGACGCAATGATAGAAACGGTGGTCGCAGAATGACGAAAGGGTAAAAAAGGAGACGCACGATGAGAACCACGACAGACCTCATGGCCCAGGAAACGCTCAAGGCAATTGCGGATCGTTTGCGGAAGCAATATGGCGCAGAGCGAGTACTTGTCTATGGATCGGTCGCACGTGGCGAGCAGACGGAGCACAGCGACATTGATTTGTTAGTCATCGCGCCAACGAAAGAACGATTTTACCAACGAATGGGTTCGGTACTAGCCAGCGTGAGAGACCTTGGGCACGGCATGCCGCTTGCGCCGATCGTGTTAACTCCCGAGGAATTGGCAACCCGGCTGGACCGTGGTGATCAATTCGTGGAGGAGATGCTAAAAGGCGGGGTGGACTTGTGAAGGATCGGCAGGACTCCTCTTACGCGGACGATTGGTTGTCGGTAGCGCGTCGGGATTGGCATCGGATTCACGTCATGCTGGTTGATGGAGATGCCGATGGTGCCGGGTTCTTTCTCCAACAAGCGCTGGAGAAGTACCTCAAGGCCTTCTTACTTCGGCGAGGCTGGAAATTAAAAAAAGTACACACCCTGCAAAGCTTGCTCGATGAAGCATCGGCACTTGCGCCGGACCTGACATCCTTGCGACCAGTGTGTGAACGAGTGTCAGGATTCTACATTGGAGAACGTTACCCAAGCATCGGGGCTGAGGGGCTGCAACTCGAGGACATCAACCGCGAATTGCCGGAAGCCCGGTTACTAATCAGCAAGTTATGCCCGGATGAACAACTAGAATGAACATGTTGACCATTTCGGCCTGCGCCAATTCTTGGCGGGAATAACCATCCCACGGTCGTCTGGGTCAAAAACCGCATCTGGCATCCCATCCAATTCCACCATCCTCTGTTCACCCCACTCTCCCAAACTCCTCCCCACTCGTCATCCCCGACATTAGTAATCGGGGATCCATCTTCGCATCCAGGTAATTCCCACCACCTGCAGGTCAGCCAACCGGGCTGGCGCTCAAATCCATGGCGGACCGTGTCTGAGCTCTGCGAGTTGGCCCGCCCTCCGTGGGTTTGCCTCGGTACGCTTTAATGTTGGTCCGACGCCTGCCGGCTGGCCCAAAGGAGGGACGCTCTTATCCCCTAGCGGACCGTGTCTGAGCCCTGCGAGTTGGGCCGCCCCTCCATCGGCCAACGTCGGCACGAGTGAATGTGGCTGACCTGGGTGAACATGGTTTTGGCCACTTTTGCCTCCACAACAATGGTCGCGCTCCCCGAGACGCATCAGGCAAAACCTCGGCTGCCGGGCCGAAACCCGGCATCACAGAAAACCATGGAAAAACTGACAGGAAACATAATTTCTCTATTTTCAGACTAGGTGTCAGGAACCCTTTTGAATTTGTATTGTAATAGGGAAGGATTTTTTGTGTGGAGATTTCCGAATAAGATTATGTTCTTGTACTATGTATTGTGATTGTCATGCTATGCGTGCGTATCGGGAGTGAGGACAACGGTATAGATTGTGGCTTGGATGGTGTTTGAGTGTCACTGATGATTTTTGGATGTTGGTAGATTCGCCCTATAGCCTATCCAATGGCGCATGCAGCGCGGTATGTTAACAATGAAAAATCTAGCAATAGCCAGAAATTGAGGATTATGAACGATAGGAGATTAAGCTGTGCCTGAAGTCAATACCGTGACGTACTTGAAAGATTACACACCACCTGATTATTGGGTCACACATGTTGATCTGACTTTTGATTTACGCGATGGAGAGACGTTTGTCAGCGCCAAATTACAGGTGAAAAAAAATGGCAATAATGATAACCCGTTGGTCCTCGATGGCGAAGAACTGGAAT
>JAOTTP010000027.1 GCA_029864405.1 Nitrospirota bacterium | reverse complement strand
CCGGCCTGTAACGCCTTCAGCGTCTTGGCGCTCTTCTGCCGCCAGGTGGCGAAGTGGGCGTTCATGCCGGTGATGAAGGTGGCGAACTCCGGGTGCTCATAAATCGTGGACTTCAATTGAGAAGGGAGAATGGATAATTGAGAATAATTGGGGCGGAGGGGTTGGAAGAGGGCGGCTTTGAGGTTGAGGCAGATGGACCAATACTTTTCCATTGCCTCGATGTCGCGGTTGGGGATGCCGCCGTTCAGGTGGCCTTCGATGTCCTGGAGGTCTTCCGGCTCTTGGCTATCAATGTAGCGCGGGAGGTTGAGGTTGAACTCGTTCTTTTCAATTTCCTCGAAGGAGACCATGCGGGCGTATTTGGGGACCTCGAGGCGCTTGTTGAAGACATCCACGATCTTGTGGATGTCTTGGGAGCGAAGGCGGTTTTTTGGTCCGTCCTTCATGAAGCCTGTGCTGGCATCGATCATGAAGACGCCCTTGCGGGTATGGGCGTCCTGTTTGTCGGCGACGACGATGCAGGCGGGGATGCCGGTGCCGAAGAAGAGGTTGGCGGGCAGGCCGATGATGCCCTTGAGGTAGCCCTTGCGAATGAGGTTTCGGCGAATATCAGCCTCGGCATTTCCCCGGAACAGGACGCCATGCGGCAGAATGCATGCGCCCTTGCCGGTGCTCTTGAGCGAGCGGACGATATGTAGGAGGTAGGCATAGTCGCCCTGCTTGCCGGGTGGTGTGCCGAAGGGCTGGAAGCGCTCGAAGGGATCGTTGAGCGGGTCGATGCCGGTGCTCCAGCGTTTGTCGGAAAACGGCGGATTGGCGATGACATAGTCGAAGGTCTTGAGGGTGTCGCCGTCCATGAACTTGGGATCGGCCAATGTGTTGCCTTGCACGATGAGCGCGGTGGGGTTGTTGTGCAGGATCATGTTCATCCGGGCGAGGCCGCTAGTGGCGGCGTCTTTTTCCTGTCCGTAGAGCGTGACGGTCGTGCCGGCCTCGTCGCCCACCTTTAGGAGCAGGGAGCCTGAACCGCAGGTGGGGTCATAGACGGTGGTGGCGCTGGTCGTCTTGGCCTCATGGATGCCGATGATCTGCGCGATGATGCGGCTGACTTCAGCGGGCGTGTAGAACTGCCCCTTGCTCTTGCCACTCTGCGTGGCGAAGTGGCGCATGAGGTATTCATAGGCATCCCCAAGAATGTCGTCACCCTCGGCGCGGTTTTTCGAGAAATCGAGGGCCTTGTTCTCGAAGATGGCGATGAGGTTGGTGAGCCGCTCCACCATCTCCTTGCCGCTGCCGAGTTTTTCCGCGCTATTGAAGTCCGGCATGTCGGACAGTTTGTTGGCATTGGCCAGCGGGGCGATGATCTTTTTGTTGATCTGGTCGCCGATGTCGGGCTTGCCCTTGAGCGCGACCATGTCCTTGAAGGATGCGCCTTCGGGGATGGCGATGGGGGCATAGGGGATGCCGGCGTATTTGTCGCTGACGTATTTGATGAAGAGGAGGACGAGGACGTAATCCTTGTATTGGCTGGCATCCATGCCGCCACGCAGTTCGTCGCAGCTTTGCCAGAGGGAGGAGTAGAGTTCGGATTTCTTGAGGGCCATGTATTAGTTGCCTTTTGTTCGATGGTTCCCGGATGACTGTGGTTGGTCGGGCGATCGGGTCGGGAGGAAGAGCGCTATCCCGGCATAGTTGGGGCCGCCTGTTGGTGGAGCGCTATCTTGCCGGCGTTTGTCCGTATGCAGGGCCTCGCCTGAAGGCCAAGACATGGTTTCAACGTTTAGCTTTGTCCCATGACTTTCTTTTTCTGGTCTGGTTTGTTGCACCTTGAAGATCTATCTGGACGGTTCGGTTTGCTCTTTGGCAAGAATAGCCAACCCCTCCATTAAAGTACAGATGGATTCGGGGGATGTTTGGTTGAGAGATTCCTGCTAGTAGCATGCAGGAATGATAAGGCCGAACGATGGATCCCCGATAACAAATGTCGGGGATGACGGAGGGGGAATTTTTTAGTGAGGGATCCAGGAAAAGAAGATGTTCTGGAATACGAGGGCATCTTCAGGCTGGGCACAGATTCTTCGGCGTGGCCTCAGAATGACAAGTTGGGGAGTGGCTCAGGATGACATGTTGGGTGGGGGACTGTCTGAGGGATGCGGAGGAGGGCGTTGAACAGTGCTCTGACATCTTCGGGCTGGGCACAGATTCTTCGGCAGGCCTGCCCTGAGCCCGGTCGAAGGGGCCTCAGAATGACAAATCGAGGGGGGAATGACCGAAGGGACAAGCCTCCGGTGGTCTCAGAATGACAACTCTTGGGAAGAATGCCTCATGGGAGGATGAGGATCTTGGTGGGGCGAGAGGTCGTTAGGCTGGGCACAGATTCTTCGCCTATGGCTCAGAATGACAAGTCTAAATGGAGACACGATCACCTTATTTTTTGGGCGTGTGTTTTTATGTTGGTTTCTTGGTGGCCGAGGCCTGAATGATATGCCAGGCGCGGAGGACTTCGGCGACGGTCCAGGCTTGGGCGATGCATCCGCATGGAGCGTGCGGCGGTTGTCCTTCAAAGATTTCTCCCAGGGTTCCTAATCCGTAATCATTGAGATGGTGGGCTATCGGTTCAAGATATGACAGGGCCGCTTGGGGATTGCCGTACACCCGATGGTGTGCCAGCGCGAAGGGGCCGAGTAACCAGCCCCAGACGGTGCCTTGATGATAGGCGCCATCCCGTTTTCGGATAACTCCGTCATATTTTCCCTGATATTGGGGATCTTCCGGTCCCAGGCTACGTAACCCGTGGGAGGTATAAAGCTGTTGGGCGCAATAGTCCACGACGGCTTGTTGCTGCTTCTCTGTCAGCGGGCTGTGTGGCAACGAGACGGCGAACAGTTGATTGGGGCGTGGGGCCGGATCATGGCCATGCGGGCCGTCCAGCACGTCATAGCATCGGTTGAGGGGTTTGTGCCAAAACCGTTGGAAGGATAGTTTGATGGCGTTGGCAAGCTGCAGAAATTCTTCATGGGGCTTGTTCAAGGTTTTGGCCAACTGTCCCAGCGTGAGCCAGGCTTGATACCAGAGCGCATTGATCTCAACCGGTTTGCCTATGCGTGGGGTCACGACCCAGTCTCCTACTTTGGCATCCATCCAGGTGAGTTGCACTCCCGTTTCTCCGGCATGAAGTAACTGATCAGCGGGGTCCATGCCGATTCCATATCGTGTGCCGTTGCGGTACCAGGTCAACATGTCTAGCAGAACCGGGAAGACCGTTTTGAGAAAGGCCTGGTCGCCGGTGGCTTCAATATATTGGCGGACGGCCTCGACATACCAGAGCGTGGCATCGACGGTGTTGTACTCCGGTTCTTTGCCGACATCGGGGAACCGATTGGGTACCATGCCTTGATCGGCATAGTGTGCAAAGGTCGCCAGGATACTGCGTGCGATGTCAAAACGTTTGGTGGTCAGGGTGAGGCCTGGCAGGCTGATCATCGTGTCTCGGCCCCAATCGCCAAACCAGTGATAGCCGGCGATGATGGTATGGCCGGTCTCGCCTGATGACAGCGGACGAGCGGCGATGAATTGATCGGCGGCCAGCGTGAGCTGTTGAATCCATGGCGGCAGAGGGGGTGTGGGGGTGTTGGTGGTTCCCATTGGCCGTAGCAAGGCTTGTTCATTATTTCGTCGTGATTCGATGTTGGCGGTGGTCGGTAGGGGACGTTCAAGATGGGTGCTGGCCATCCAGGTGATCTCGTCGGTGGGTTGTAAATCAATCACCCATGTGCCGATGTGCAGATGATGCTCACGATCGGAAAGACCCCGCTCCCGTTCCAGAGGGAGATCGTAATTCTGGTACCAATTTTTGACGGCTTCAACCGAACCTCCCGAGGCGGACAGGAGGAACGGCAAGCCTCCTGTGGGGAGAATCTGCAATCCATGCGTGAGGGAAGTCGTGGTAAATGCTGGAAGGGTTTCCAGCGTGGTCCCATGATAGTCCCGGTGATTGATGAAGGCTCGCAGATGGAGACGAATCGGGAGCGATCCCCGAACGAAGGAGTAGGCGACATAGGTGGTGTTTTCTCCCGGCTCCATCCAAATCCGTTTTTCCAATTGTGCATCCGCGATGGCAAACGTCCAGACCGGTGTGGTGCCTTCCAAACGAAAGCGTTCTAAGAAGAGCACACCCGTTGGCGCGACGGTGCCGCCATGCCAATGATTGGTGGAGAGTTGCACGATCTGGCTCTGGTACTCCACGGTTTCTTCCAGTTTGCTGACGAGTAAGGTCCGTCCCAGTGGCCGCTTGAGTGCGGCGATAAGCAACCCGTGGTAGCGTCGGGTGAGAGAGCCGGCCATGGTGCCGGAGGCGAATCCTCCGATGCCGTTGGTGACCAGCCATTCTCGCCGTTCAGCCATGCTCAGATCCCCGCAGATCTCCCTTCCGAAATCCACTACCTGGGGCCAAACCGGGGTGTGCTTGGGCGGGGTCGGACTGCGGAGGTTTTGTTTCGTGGTGGATGCCATGGTCTTATTCTCCTGATTGTTCTAACAGTTTCGCGACAAGTCCGGTCCAACCGGTTTGATGGCTGGCGCCAAGACCGGCCCCATTATCACCGTGGAAGTATTCGTGGAATTGAATGAGATCAAGCCAATGTGGGTCATGTTGGAATTTTTCGAGATTGCCATACACGGGACGTTTTCCGGTGTCGTCACGAAGAAAGATGTGATTGAGACGTCGGGAAATTTCTGCCGCGACTTGCCACAGTGTCTGTTGCGATCCTGATCCGGTCGGGCATTCCACCGTCAGATGATCCCCGAAGAAATGATGGAATTTTTGTAACGATTCGATGAGCAGGAAATTGACCGGAAACCAAATTGGTCCGCGCCAATTGGAGTTTCCGCCGAATAAGCCGGTTCTGGATTCTGCCGGTTCATAATCCACCCGATGGGTGTTCCCGTTGACCTTGAGGGTATAGGGATGTTGTTCGTGGTACTTGGAGAGCGCACGAATGCCATGCGGGGACAGGAATTCTTCTTCATCCAACATGAACCGCAACACGCGGGGCAGTTGTTCTTGGTCGACGATGGAGAGCAGCCGTCGGACAGAGCCGTCCGGCAGCGTGGTGCTGCACACATGGCGACGGAATTCCGGACGGTTTTCGATGAACCACAACATCCGGCGCTTGAAGCCGGGGAGGGCATCGACGATATCGGGCTCCAGTATCTCGACCCCGAATAACGGGATCAAGCCCACCATGGACCGGACTTTCATCTGTTCATGGTGACCATTGGGAAAATGCAGGACATCGTAGTAAAACCCGTCGGCTTCGTCCCACAACGGAATCCCCTCGTTATTTTCTCCACGATGATTCATCGCATGCGAGATATATACGAAGTGTTCGAAGAATTTACTCGCGACATCTCCATAGGCCGGGTCGTGGCGGGCGAGTTCCAGCGCGATGGCCAGCATGTTGAGACAATACATGCCCATCCAACTGGTGCCGTCGGATTGATCGATGTATCCGCCTGTGGGGAGTGGTGCGGACCGGTCGAACAGGCCGATATTATCCAACCCGAGAAAGCCGCCTTGGAAAATGTTCCGTCCTTCGGCATCTTTGCGGTTCACCCACCAGGTGAAGTTCAGGAGGAGTTTATGGAAAATTTTGGCCAGCCAGATCCGGTCGGCTCTGCCCCGGACGCGTTTTTCGATTTTATAGACCCGCCAGGCCGCCCAGGCGTGAACAGGCGGATTCACGTCGCCGAATGCCCATTCATAGGCAGGTATCTGTCCGTTGGGATGCATGTACCATTCACGGACCAGCAGGCGGAGTTGGTCTTTGGCGAAATCCGGGTCGATCAAGGCTAGGGGGACACAATGAAAGGCCAGGTCCCATGCCGCGAACCACGGGTATTCCCATTTATCCGGCATAGAAATCACGTCATCATTAAAGAGATGCTCCCAATCGCGGTTGCGGCCGTGTCGGCGTTCCTTGGGTGGGCGCGGGCCGTTGGGATCGCCTTGCATCCAGGCCCGGACATCAAAATGATAATATTGTTTACTCCATAATAGGCCGGCAAAGGCTTGCCGCTGGACCTGATGGGCTTCCTTTGATAAATCGTCGGGGGCCCGTTTGGCATAGAACTCATCGGCTTCCTGGCGTCTGGCCGCAAACACCGTCTGAAATTCTTCGCCCACCATGCCTTCCGTCGGCGGCAGATCGGTGAGTCGTAACCGGTAGGTCACCTGTTGGCCGGGGGGCACCATGGCCGGATAATGTGCCGCTGCTTTCGTCCCCACCTCTTGAGGATTGGTCGTGTTGGATTTGCCGGACACGATGTAGTCGTGAAAGCTGTCTTTGACATAGGGCGTGGCATTCGGCTTTCCCCACAGGCGTTGGGTATTCGTCTCGTTCTCTGTGAACAACAAGGTGGGGGCGGCTTCGCAGAGGAGCCACCGTGATCCGTATTGCTCATGCTGAACATGGATCACGCGGGCGTCTCCGAGATCGTCTTCACGCTGGAGTGTCGGACGATAGCCATGTGGAGCCCAGGACCAGGTATTGCGAAACCAGATGGTCGGCAACAGGTGGAGTGCTGCCACATCGGGTCCACGGTTGTGCGCGGTGATCTGAATGAGGATATCCTCGTGGGTGGCCTTGGCGTATTCAATCTCGACGTCGAAATACCGATTGTCTTGAAAGATGCCGGTATCCAAGAGTTCATATTCCCAATCGCGTTTGCCTCGGCGCTGATTTTCTTCCTTCAGGTGCTGATAGGGGTACTCCAGCTGAGGATATTTATAGAGGAACTTCATGTACGAATGGGTCGGCGTCGAATCCAGATAAAAGTAATATTCCTTCACATCTTCGCCATGGTTGCCTTCGTTCCCGGTCAATCCAAAAAAACGTTCTTTCAAAATCGGATCTTTTCCGTTCCAGAGCGTCAACGCAAAGCAGATCAATTGGTGGCGGTCGCACATGCCACCAATCCCATCCTCGCCCCAACGATAGGCGCGGGACCGTGCATGATCGTGAGGGAAATAGTCCCAGGCTGTGCCATTTGGACTGTAATCCTCTCGCACCGTGCCCCATTGGCGTTCACTCAAATAGGGTCCCCATCGTTTCCAATGAACTGTTCGTTTCCGCGCTTCCTCTAAGCGTTCTTCTTCGATTGTCAGAGGAGAGCGTTTGGGGTTCGACATCGCAGTGGTTTTCTTATGAGGGACAGATCAGATGTCGGTGTGGGATGTGCAAGACTGCGCCGATGGTTTCATGGAGCATGGAAATGATGTGCCGGGTGGTCAAGAATCATAGGATGATTGTGAGGCTAGTGTACCATGAAAAAACGCTAAATTGGTGTCAGGTTTTCCCTGGTTACAGCGGAGAAGATCCTCAACCAAAGATCAATCTTTTGCAGAATTATGTTGTGAGACATTCGATCGTGGATGTCAGGGGTTGTCTCCTCATTTCTCTATGGTAGAGTAAGCCCCTGCGTAGACCCCCCAATGAAATAAGGAGGCAAACGGATGAGGAACGGGAAGGACAACCGGATCGGATTTGTCGGAGTCGGGCGTATGGGAGCCAACATGGCCCGCCGGCTCAAGGACGTGGGCCATCCGGTGGTCGCCATCTACGATGTGGAGATCGATCAGGCCAAAGCCGTCGCTCAGGAATTGGGCTGTGAAGTCGCCTCCACCCCGGCACAGGTGGCAAGCGTCTCGAAGACGGTGTTTACGGTCGTGACCGATGATGCGGCGATGCGCAGTCTCTTTGCCGAGGACAATGCTGATAGCCTGTTGGGACAAGCCAAGGACCGGGTGTTTATGAATTGTGCGACGGTGTCCCCGGAGGTTCACCTTGAAATCGAATCCCTTGTTGAACAGCAGGGGGGCCACGTTCTTGAAGTCTGCATGGCCAGTAGTATCCCTCAGGCTCGCGCCGGGACCTTGTATCTGATGTGTGGGGGAAAGCCGGAGGTCTTCGACCGGGCCAAACCTCTCTTAGAATTACTGAGTGCCAATCTGCGATACATTGGACCGGCCGGTCAGGCAGCCAAGGTGAAGGCCTTGGTCAATATGGTGATGAATATCAATACGGCGGGGTTGGCAGAGGGCTTGGGCCTTGGCGCGGCGTTGGGACTGGATCTGACGATGTTACGCGAAGTGTTCAGCCAAACCGGGGCGGCGTCACGAGTGTTGGAAACCGATGGAGCCGATATGCAGCATCGTGACCACGAATGCTATTTTTCAGCAGCCCATGCGGCGAAAGATTCCGGCATCGCCTGTGCGCTGGCCGACTCAGTGGGTCTGACCCTGCCTCTGGCCAAATCAACGTTGGAGCAATATCTGCGATTAGTGAGGTTAGGTAAAGGCGAGTTGGATAAATCCGCTATCGCGGAACTGACGTTTCAAGACCGTTGCCCTCCCCAATAGCGTCAGACGCGATTTTCCCTTATTCCCTCGAATGAGAGGGTTCATCCCGTCGTCGGTTATTCCCGCGTCCCTCCGGCGGGAATCTATCCGTGCTGGTCATTCGCGACAGTCGTCATCGGAAATCCATCCGCGTTTGTTATTCCCGACATTGGTTATCAGGAATCTATCCTGGACTTTTTTGGTTGGATACCTGCCGACGATTGGCAGGGATGCAGTCACCTCACTCAAACTGTCATCCTGAGCCAGCGGCGAAGGATCTGTGCCCAGGTTGACGATGTCACGGCTCAGCCAGATCCTTCGTTTCACTCAGGATGACATGTATCGGGCATCCATCTCCATCGCCGTTATTCCCGACATTAGTTATCGCGAATCCATCTGATCTTCATTTCGGAGTGATCCTCGCTAACCATTTGCGGGAATGACGAAGGAAAGGGGTTGATCTTTTCTGGCAACCAGCGGGTGTCACGAAAAATGGGCGGGTCTTTGCCTCACCCGACAAGCAATACCAACATACTGATCAGGTACCCGATACCTACGAGTGCGTGTGATACCGACGGTCATTGATTCCACTCATTCGAGTATTTGAGGGGCAAATCTTTGTCAGCCCAATAGCGATTTGCCGATCTCCTGGGCTTGTTGAACTAATTGTTCCACGGTTTTTATGGCTTTTCCCACGTTTTTCCCTACCGTCTTCTCGGCTCGCTTTGCTGCTGTACGAACCGTGCTTTTAGCTTTTCCCGTTTTCTTTTGGACGGCTTTCGTGACCGAGACAACTGTCTTTGCCCCTTTCTTTTTTAATTGACTCACGGTTTTCTTCGCCCGCGAAGACACGTTGGCGGATTGCTTGGTGGCAGTTTTCTTGGCTTGTGAAATTGCACTTTTTGCCCGTTTGGTTGCGCCCTCGGCTTTCTTCAGTCCGGTTTTGGAGACGGTCTTGGCTCGCTTGGTCACGGCCGTTGTCTTTTTCTTTGCCGCCGATTTGATTTGAGACACCTTCTTAGATGCTTGTTTTGCCGTGCTCTTCGCAACTTTTTTTATAGCCATCATGGGCTCCTTTTGTTTGTATGGAAAGGGGTTTGTTTGGACACCTGATGAGTGGAATGTACCCTGGAACAATTGAAATCACAAGCCAAAGAATCGACGGGTCATGGGCTTATCAAGATTTGTGGTCGGGATGAATAAGTTTCTTTGATTCTGTGTGAATGAAGAATGCGCCTGAAAAAGTCTGATAACTTCCTTTTCCATTCGGATCCTGAACAGACTGCATGATTCTGAACACTCAACATCCGGCAGTACATGAGCCCCTCCCATTTGTCATTCCCAACAGGTAAAGGAGATGGCGTATAATATGATCACAGAGTGAAAGGGAAATCAATGAAGATCGTGATGCGGTGTATTTACCTGATGGTCCTGCTGTTCGGGCTGAGCGGATGCGCGGCCTTTTCGTCATCTCCTTTTGCGCCAAACCTGGAGGCACAGGTGACGATCGGAGTGTCGTTTTCTCAAGTGGTTCAAGATCCCTCCGGGCATATCGGAGAGATTCTGAAAGTGGGTGGGGTGGTGCTATCGGCGAAACGTCTAGTGGACCGGACAGAAGTCATGGTGCTTCAGATCCCTTTAGACAGCGACTCTGTTCCAAAATGGAACCGGACCAAGTCCAAAGGCCGTTTCATTGCCACGCAGCAGGCCTTTCTCGATCCGGCCACGCTACCCAAAGGCACTCGCTTGACCATTATTGGTGAAGTCACCGGGCAAGTCTCTGTCCAAGTAGATGCCGAAGAACGCGTGTATCCTATTCTGGCTATTCAGGGGGTGAAAGTGTGGCCGATGATTCCACCAAACGCGTATGGGTATCGCCCCTATTGGGGTCCGTATCCCTACTGGGGGAGTTATTGGGGTTCCTACTGGGGTTTTCCCCGTTCTTCTTTGGGGTATTATGGTCGTCGGCATGGGGGTGGGCATCGGAGTCGTCGATAGACGTTTTTCGTAGAGGTGCTGATTGACTTCAGTTTGAGAAAAGGTGCAGAGTATTTATTCCCCCTCATATTTTCCCCCTCATTCACGTTCTTCCTTAAGGAGGTTTTTTATGAAACAGGTACTATCCGCAGTCCTTTCCGTGTTGTTTGTGGTGGGTTTAGTCGGAGTGTCCTCCGCTGGAATGATGGATACCTTGAAAGGTAAAGCGGAAGAAGCGAAAGAGGCTTCAAGTGAAGCTCAAGCTCATGAAGGTATGGAGATGAAGGGTACTGAAAAGGAGCAAGCGATTGAAGCCCAGGGCGCCACGAAAGAGGAGGACGGTGGCATGATGGAGAAGGCCAAAGAAGGGGCCAAGGAAAAAGTGGATGAGACTATAGACAATGTAGGCAAATAACAACCTGTTCCCTCAAGCCACTTTCTTTGTAAAAAGGATGCTTGAACAGTTTGTGTTGTGTGTGAGCGGCCGGCAGATGGTACTTCCATTTGCCGGCCGCTTTTTTTTGATTTTCACAGAGGGGGGAGCGTAGGCATTGGCGGGAGATACAACCCAATAGGGTTGAAGCCGAAAATTGAAAACATGAAGAAATGTAGATGTAGTTGACAGTTCTCGAAATAAGGAGCAGAGTGAATTCCTTCCCCCGTGCATTTAACAATTCAACCTGTGTGTTTTTACAAGGAGGTAGTTCTATGAAGCGTGTAATGCTAGCGTGTGTGGCTGTCGTGTTTCTGTGTGGAATCAGTTCGGTATCGTTTGCGGCTGGGATGGGAGACGAAACGAAAGACAAGGCCGGAACGATGAAAGAAGAAGGCACGAAAAAGTCCCATGAGGCGATGGGGGACATGAAGGGAAAAGGCGAAGGGATGTCAACCGACGCCAAAGCCAAAGACATGCCTGCTAAAATCGAGGCCCAGGGGAAAGAGAAGTCGGGAAAAGCGAAGACGGGTAAAGCGAAAAAGAAACCCGCAAAAGAGTAATCCTCATTTCTTTTTCCTACCTGGAACATACAGAAGGCTGGCTGTGGAACTAATTCGCAGCTGGTCTTTTTTGTGTGATAAGAATGTGATAAGAAAAGGTGGAGGTCGTTTCTAATAGATAAACGATCGGGAAAGTTTAGCCGACAATATTGTCCATCTATTAATATCGTTTCCCATACCATCCAGTGCATTACTTTCCTGTGTTCCCCAGGACGCGACCGCTCCGTACGAAGGCCGGATGGTTCAGCAAGAGTGATGCGGGAAAAGTCTTGGAAATTGTATCAGCATGCGATCTCTTGCTACAGTTCTTCTCACACTTCAGAGACAGAGCGTAAGGGGGAATTGAGATACGCAACGTTGATCAATCAGGGCATTTATCTCCTGAACGTTTTAGAGTCCATCCGAACATAATACGAACATGAACGATTTTCTGACACTGTATCGGGACATGCTCCTCATCCGACGGTTTGAGGAGAAGTCGGCCGAGATGTATGCATTAGCCAAAATCGCCGGCTTTCTTCATTTATACATCGGTCAGGAAGCGGTCGCCGTGGGATGTATGCATGCCATTCGTCCCGATGATTATGCGATTGCCGCCTATCGCGATCACGGACATTGTCTGGCCAAGGGTTCGGATCCCAAAAAGGTGATGGCTGAATTGTTTGGAAAAGCCACTGGGTTATGCAAGGGCAAAGGTGGCTCGATGCATCTCATCGACGTCGAGCGCAATTTCATGGGCGGGTATGCCATTGTCGGTGGGCATTTGCCGCTTGCTGTCGGGCTGGCGTTTGCCTCACGGTATCGCAAGGAAGACCGGGTGGTCCTTTGCTTTTTTGGAGATGGTGCGGTTCCCAGCGGCCATACCCATGAAGCCTTCAATCTGGCCGCGCTGTGGAATTTGCCGGTCATTTTTGTTTGCGAAAACAACCGGTACGGGATGGGCACGCCGGTTGAACGCGAGATGCTGCTGTATAAAGATATTGCTGAACGGGCCAAAGCGCATGGTATTGAAGCTGAACAAGTGAATGGGATGGATGTGCTGGCGGTGAAGGAGTTGGTCACGCGTGTCGTGAACAGGATGCGAGAGGATCCTCAACCATTTTTTATTGAGGCGGCGACCTATCGATTTATGGGCCATTCCATGTCCGATCCCGCCCATGGCCATTATCGAACGAAGGAGGAAGTTGGAGAGGCACGCAAGCAGGATCCGTTGATCCTCTTAAAGACGAAGATTCTCCAGGAGGGCCTGGGCACGGAAGCCGACTTTAAGCAGTTGGAAAGAGATGTGATTGAAACGGTGACTGAGTGTGTGAAGTTTGCCGATGAAAGCCCGTTTCCTGATCCCAGCTCTCTCCATGAGGATGTCTCTGTCGAGTGAGGGTTATTGCCCTACAAAGAATATGCCAAAGGTATCGGGCTGTGATCTTCTTCATCTATGAAACACGAGTATCAATAATTTCTTGATTGATGACGAACGATGTTGATTACCTATAGGGAAGCGCTGAACCAGGCGATGCGTGAGGAGATGCAACGGGATCCTCGCGTCTTTTTAATCGGGGAAGAAGTCGGGTATTACCAAGGGGCGTTTAAAGTCAGCAAAGGGTTTGTGGAGGAATTTGGCGCCGAACGGGTGTTGGATACTCCAATTACGGAAGCCGGGTTCACCGGGTTGGCCATTGGTGCGGCCATGGCGGGATTGCGTCCCATTGTCGAATTGATGACCTTTAATTTCGGCATTCTTGCTCTTGACCAAATCGTCAATAATGCCGCGAAAGTTCGCTATATGTCCGGAGGCCAGTTATCGGTTCCCATGGTGATCCGCGGTCCGGGTAGCGCCGCTCATCAGCTGGCCGCCCAGCATTCGCAAAGTTTAGAAGCGTGGTTTTGCCATGTTCCGGGGCTGAAAGTGGTTGCTCCGGCGACGCCCTATGATGCGAAAGGTTTATTGAAAAGCGCTATTCGTGATGACAACCCGGTTATTTTCATGGAAGCGCAACTTCTGTATGGCACCAAAGGCGAAGTGCCTGACCATGATTACACTCTGCCGATTGGCAGGGCCGCTGTGACGCGAACAGGAGGCGATGTGACGATTGTGGCCTATTCAAAGATGGCCTTATTGGCGCTTGAGGCCGCTGATGCATTATCAAAGGAAGGTATCGAGGCCGAGGTCATCGACCTGCGGACATTGAAACCTTTGGATACCGACATGCTCCTGGCATCTGTGAAGAAAACGGGACGTGTCGTCATTGTCGAAGAGGGATGGAAATTTTGTGGGTTAGGCGCTCAGATCGCTGAGACCATCTATTCAGAAGGATTTGATTTTTTAGATGGGCCTATCGGCAGGGTCGCCGGGGAGGAAGTCCCCATGCCATACACGCGTCCTCTTGAAGATCTGGCCATTCCAGATCTGGCCAGGGTCATGTCGGCGGTCAAACATCTACTCTAAATTGCACAGGAGTGTTTACATGAATATTCCTGAGAAAATCATCCAGAAATGTTTTTGGGAAGAATTCCCCCGCCATGCTTGGAGCTGTTGAATAATTGCAATATGTTGCCTGTTGATCCCCATGTGGGTAACAGAGAACCATATGAAAAAAATACAGGAATGTTCAAAAAGGTCCGTCCAGCCAGGCCGCAGTCTCTTGGACGGACGGAGCGTACGGAGGAGTACGTGAGTACGGCTAAGAGGCGAGAACGCCGCTGGCGGCCTTTTTCAACATTCTCATGATTGGAGATTTTTATGATTACTCGCGTTGTCATGCCCAAGCTCACCGATACCATGGAAGAAGGGGTCGTGGTGGCATGGAAAAAGCATGAAGGGGAGACGGTAGACTCCGGGGACATTCTGGCGGAAATTGAAACGGACAAGGCCGTCCTTGATTTGGAATCCTTTGGTTCGGGTGTGCTCCGAAAAGTGCTGGTGTCCGAAGGGGAAACGGTCAAAGCCGGCAAGCTCATTGCCGTGATCGGAGACCAGGACGATGATATCGAGGCCACCCTGGCTGAAACACCTGAAGCTTCAAAAGATTCCGCTACTATGGCTCCAAAAGAAAAGGCCCCTCAACCTTCCCCGACACCCAGCCAGGCCAAGGCAGAAAAGTCCGGCAGTGAGAAGAAAGAATCTTTGGAACCTAAAGCAGAGACGGGTCCAGGCCCCAAAATAAAAGTTTCACCCCGAGCCAAGATGTTGGCGAAAGAACAGGGAATTGATTTGTCAGGTATCAAAGGGACCGGCCCTGAAGGCCGGATCGTTGAAGCCGATATTCAAGGACGGGTTGATACACCCAAGGTTCTTGAGAGGGGAACCAAAGACATTCCCCTCAGTCAAATGCGCAAGGCGATCGCTCGGGTGACCACGTCAAGCAAGGCCCCTGTCCCTCATTTTTATCTCACAACAGAAGTGGCAATGGATCAGGCTGAGCGGCTTCGGAAACAAATGGAGGAAGTGAACAATTCCCCCTTGAGTTTGACGGTCTTGTTTGTCCGTGCGGCCGCACTCGCTCTGGTCCATCATCCTGAAATGAATGTGTCATTCATGGGTGAAGCATTACGTCGGCATGCCACGATCGATATCGGGATCGCGGTGGCTCTGGAGGAGGGACTCATTACTCCTGTGGTACGGGATTGTGCCGGGAAAAACATTCTGCAATTAGCTGAAGAGATTCGTGATCTGTTTGTCCGCGCCAAAAGCCAACAACTCGCTCCGGAGGAATATGCGGGGGCCACGTTCTCCATTTCTAATCTTGGGATGTATGAGGTGGACAACTTTATTGCAGTCTTGATGCCCCCCCAGGCGGCCTCCCTTGCCATAGGCGCGGTGAATATTGTTCCAGTGGCACAAGGAAGGGCCATTAAACTATCCCGACGGATGAAAGTCACGCTCTCCTGTGATCATCGGGCGCTCGATGGTGCGCAAGGGGCAAGGTTTCTGCAGTCATTTAAACGAGCGCTGGAAAAACCATTGGAGCTGTTTCTTCCGTTGAAAACACCATCAGTAATTCACAACGTGGTTGATCAATAACCAGCCGCATAGTGGATTCCGACAGGCTCCTAGAGACCGTTCTTCGCCATCATGAAATGAGCACGAGTTATGGTGTGCAGAGATCCCGCCCGTCTGTCCCCCTCCTGTCACTCACCGGATCCATGCCACGTTCTCCGCTCCCTCTGTCATCATCCACATCCGCTGAGTGTACGTGCTGGAATCGGCTGGAGGCCGAAAGGAGATGATTAACGAAGGATTGGGATACATTGACAGAAACACGAGCCAAACAAGAGAATCGAAATTCAGTCAGAAAATCAAGGTATCAAATTTTACCGAAGGAGGGTTTCATGATCGGAAAAATTTTCATGAATGTCACCATCGGCGATTCGAGGTTAATATCCGGAATGGCCATGATATGCCTGGGTGGGCTGTTGACAGCGGGAGTGTCGGCGGCTGAGTTGCCGCGTGAAACCGTCCTTCCACTTTCCCTGGCGACGAAAGCCGCTGGTGCGGCTGTGGCGCAATGCTCAAAAGACGGATATCGGGTGAGCGCTGCGGTCGTGGATCGGGCCGGAGTCGTGAGAGCGTTGCTACGGGAGGATGGAGCCGGTCCGCATACGGTCGACAGTAGTCGCAAGAAAGCCTATACGTCGGCCAGCATGAAAAGGCCTACTGCAGAATTGGGGGAGTTGATTGCTAAGATGCCGGCGGTTCAAGCGTTACGGGATATGAACGAGAACATTCTCGTCCTGGGAGGTGGGCTTCCCATTGAAATGGGTGGAGAGGTCGTAGGCGGTATCGGGGTTGGTGGAGCGCCCGGTGGTCATTTGGATGCCGCATGTGCGCAGGCCGGTTTGGACAGTATTGGTGCCGCGTCCAAGGTGCAAAAGGATAAATAGACGGGTAGATCCGTCCGATTTCATGAGCGCAGATTCTCCGCAATGGAGAATCTGCGCTGAGCCAATGATGTAAACCGATTAACATCTCGGATTCCCTTCAGGTCTTGCCAGGTGGGGCCCTGTCAAACCCTTTCGGCAAAAGTCTACAACATACCGGGTGTCCTCAATACGCGGGTATTTCGGCAAAGACTCCTTTCTTTCTCCTCCTAACAACGATACTCCCGAGAAACAACTCCGCTTCCAGAAACATGTTGTGCATGCCGGGTAGCGGCTATGGACAAACCCGGATGATCATTGCTTTAGTAAAATGAGAGAAGGAAGCACTGGAAAGGCATAGGGATTCTCTTACGACGGGTGAGGTCTGCTTAATCTAAAATAGAGGGAAAATTGCCTATGAAAGCCCAATATTTAGGACATGTGGTGTTTTACGTCAAAAACCTGGAACAGTCTTTGATCTTCTACCGTGATGTGGTGGGTTTGCAGGAAGTCGGACGGATTTTCGGAGGAAAAGCGGCGGCGCTCACCTCTGGCCGGACTCATCATGAACTCCTGTTGATTGAAGTCGCCGACGTTCCAGGACCGCCTTCCGGAGGGTATGCCTCTTCATGGGGTCGGGCTTTACTCTTTTAATGGTCTTCATGTAATGAAGGATTGAGGCGGAATGTCAATAGCTTGCCCATAGTCAGCACAGCTCACTCCGGTCTTCGTGTGACAAACGAAACGAAGGACATTTAAACACCAGCCGCAGTAGAGGTCCCCGGAATCGTTGAATCATAAAGGAGAGGTGAGGGTGCGAGTTCCACTGTCAATTGATTCCATAGGAAGCTTAAGAGATGTGTCGGCATCCATTGCGTGTCCTCCTTATCTTAAGCAGTTGATCTATGAGTCAGTGATGATCTCTCAAAATACGATGAAGGGCGAGGACGAGAAAAAAAGACTAGAAGAGTTCCGATGCAAAATCGTACCCAGTCCATGATGGTGTCCTCCTTGTTCTTTAGTCGTCCTTACTCTGCTCTTGCATCTTGGGTAAGCAACCTTAATGCCTTATAAGCTCTCGTCCAGGACTGACCCAACACCATTCTGCCAACTGCTTGATTGAATTAAAGAAACAGGGGATTAGGAGAAAGGATGTGCTTACCTACCCTTGAACCTTGAGGTATCGGAACGGATACACGATCGTATCTCATTTCAAAAATGGCTGGAGCAATTTAAAGAATTACAAATCATTTCGCATCAGGAAGATGAAGGGCGGTTGGCTTATTGATGGCCGGCGATTCAGGACGATCCTCTGATTAAGAGGACGATTTAGGTGGTCTCATTTCCTAAAATGTAGAATATTCCATTCAAAAATCAATCTGTGATTGTTTCTTCAGCCATTCTTCTCATTCACCAATCCCATGCGGTTGAATAATAAGGGCGCGCATGTCACCTTTAAAATCCCAAGGATCGATCCCATGCGAGGCCAGCTGCAAATTTATGGGATCCCTACCCTTTTGCAATCAAGCCAAACGCCACTTACGGAAATACAACGGTATTCCTCAGCACCCTTTTAATTTGCTTCTCAAAGAATGTGAATGGTGGTTTAACTAGCTATCGACACAGCAAATACTAAAGGAACTCAAAGACTGGCTCAAAGAAGAGAGCATCTACGCAATTTTCCGTGCCAGCCCAAGAGCTTAACTACTATTAGGTTTCAGCGAGTGCGTTTTTTGATCATACGAAGGGACTATCCTGGTCTTCTTCAGCCTCAGGCCCTCACATCCTCATACAGTGGAGACCCAACTGTTTCCCTCGCTACCGGCCGGGTAATTCCAAAATGATTCAGAATGATATCGAAAACATTTTTTAAGGGAATTTCTGGAGGCAAATTGTGCTGATCAAAGGTATTATCGGACAAATAGCCATCCCCCACATGATGGGTATTCTTGAATTGTGCAAAATCAACCAAGGCATCAAATTCCTGAATGATCACGTCTCCTGACCTGACTTTCATGCTTTTGGGCACAGCTTGGTTGACCGGCCGTAGTTGCAGATACAAATCAGACCCTCGATTTTCGATATGAAAAATGTTCGGTACCGTGGCTTGAGTACGGATGGGACTATCCCCGGTTTCTTTATAAAAGATCGGTTCGCAATCGAATGAACACACCGACTCGAGTATGCGATGGGCTCGCATTGCGGAAACTTCATCCTGAAATTTAATCACAAAATCCTCAGTCATGAGCCTATAGGTTGAGACATAATCAATGCCGATTCGATCCAGAAACGCCACTTGGTTTTTGAGACGATAGTAATAGGTGACCCGTTCATGGGGAGCCTGGGAAAGTGCTGTCATTATCATTAAACGAATATCGTGCTTTTCGGCCAGTTGAGCCAGTTCGCCGATGAGAGTGTCATAGACACGAAGAATGTCCAGCAAAGGGTCTTCACCCTGAGGAACATGCCACTCAGGATTGGTCCGTGGGCCAGAGTAGTACTTGGATGAAAAGAGATAATGATGTTGGAGGTGGGCGCCTCCATTCAGAAATAGCGTTGAGAAATCGGGCTGGTACCGTTTCCATTGCGTGATGAATGCATCTCCTAAAAGTCGATCGCAGATGAGAGCACGGTACCATTTCTTGTTCTGTCCATAATAATTCAGCATCTGGCGCAGGTAGTGGGGAACAGACGTGACTTGAAAATTTGCTAAAGCACCGAGGACAAGCTGTACCATAGATCTTGGACTGATCCTGCTGTTTGCATAATCATCCGAGGCCTGACGCACCCCATCATATAAGAACTTGAGGCTTTTGGGGCCAGCAAAAGGGGTCAGCGTCCAGGGATCGGGAACGAAAAATGCTGGTCTTTGCGTATTGTTTGCAGCATTGAAAGGACACATAGCCGCCACCGTCAACCCATTCCGTTCCAAAACTTCATAGATCAGCTCGTGATTGGTTTTCAGAATATCCCCAAGCCGAAACACTCCATGCTCTGCATAATCAAGACCGCTGTGAACAGTAGGCCACTGGATCCAGGGATTGGCCAATTCGTGTGCATCCTCTGATTTGGTAGGAACAAAGCCATGAGTGTCGAATAACTTTTTGAATTCCGGAAGGTGCCCGTCCTCAACATATTTTTTTATATAATTGAAGTTGAGTTCGTTGAGTTGCAGTGAGATAACCTTTTTCATAAGAATCATCTTTGCTGTTTTATGAATTATTAATGAAGCTATTTATAAATCGAAAATTATTTCATAAATAGCAAAACACAATAGCAAAACACACGCCAAGAAAACCCTCACAATATGAGGCTATCCATTCTCCTGCGGTGCTTATCTGTCATTACCCATTATTGGTTTTTCTTTGGCAATACCTCATCAGAAGGGGGGAGAGAGTCGGCAGTTTCCCTTTGGCAAATCGCAAAGATTCCCGACAGACCAAAAAAGTTGGAATAGGTGACGCAAATGCACACACCAACGACTTGAAAACACAAATTGCTTGCCAGGATTGGAATCACACGCAATATAGGGTAAGGGGGCTACCCATACAGTATTGTCAGTCTGAATACATAACATTTCCTGTCTCTTGCATGTGGGGCACGCAAATATTTATCTCCCATGGTCCGACGCCTGCCATCTGGCCAAAGGGGCGCACGCTCAAATAGATTGGCTGGCCTTGCCTGAGTCCTTCGACAAAACTCAGGATAGACTCCGCGAGTTGGCCCGGCCTTCCTTAGCCAGCGTTCGCCCCATCTCATAAGGCCAGACGGGGCGTCACTGGCTTTGGGGCCTTTTGCCGGAACATAAGGGCCTCGCCTGCCGGGGCGAAACCCGGCAACACAGAACATCACCTGGACACGAGAGTTGGGGACACACGTGCGAGGCGTTCACCTGCTAGCGTTTTTTCCCTGGTAAGCCCCAAGATGGATTCCGGATACACATCGTCAAACTGTAAGACCAGAACCATAAATTCTGAATGATCCCCTTTCGGCAAGTTCATCTCGCAACAGGATCAGAAAAACCTGATATTGACCGACGGAAAAGTCTGATGAACCATAAAGGAAATGACAAAAGACCTGTGAAATTTCTTGGGAGGAAATGTGCTTTTTAACGCACGGAGGAACAACCTATTATGAAAGCGCACTATTTAGGACATGTGGTGTTTTACGTCAAAAATCTCGAACAGTCTTTGATATTCTATCGTGATGTGGTGGGGTTTCAGGAAGTCGGACAGATTTTCGGAGGAAAAGCGGCGGCGCTCACCTCTGGCCGGACTCACCATGAACTCCTGTTGATTGAAGTTGGCGACGTTCCCGGACCGCCTTCAGGAATGAGGCGGGGCCTCTATCACATTGGCATTAAAGTTGGAGATAGTCTTGATGAACTACGTGCTGCCAAGCAGGATCTCGATCGGGCCGGTATCACGATTGGGGGTATGAGTGACCACACTGTCAGCCAAAGTCTCTACCTTCATGATCCCGATGGGAACGAGGTGGAATTGTATGTGGATGACCCGGCAGTAGATTGGAAGCGTGACCCGAAATTGGTGCTGGCGCCCATCAAACCCCTGGTGTTGTAATCTCTTGCATAGTCCGTCCGAAGGGGCACAGGCCTCGGCATTCGTTTTTTCTTCGAGCTGCTTTACATAGGAGCATACATGACGAACAAGAAATCACCTGAAGGACCTTCACCTCAATTATTTTTTCAAACGGTCAATGCGCATATGCGGACGGCGGCACTGAAATCCGCAATCGAACTGGACGTGTTTTCGGCAATCGCAGAAGGCCAAAGTACCCCCAAGGCCTTAGCTCAACGATGCGGAGGTTCAGAGCGAGGCCTGAGAATGTTGGGAGATTACCTAACGGTAGTTGGCTTTCTGACCAAAGAAGGCGATCGTTACCGGTTGACTTCCGATTCGGAATTATTTTTACCAAAAAATTCTCCTGCGTATTTAGGACCGGTGCTCGACTTCATGTTGTCACATCCTTTTGTTGAAGGATTTAAACAGCTTACGGGCGCTGTCCGTAAAGGTGGGACGATGGTAGGGGAGAACGGGACCTTGGCACCGGAATACCCTGAATGGGTGACCTTTGCCCGTTCCATGGTGCCGTTAATGAAAGGTCCCGCTGAGTGGATTGCCAACTGGGTGAGGCAGGAAGCCGCGGGTACCCGGAAGGTCTTGGATGTGGCGGCCGGCCATGGGGTGTTTGGCATCGAAATCGCTCGAAAAATACCGGAAGCTGATATTACGGCTCAGGACTGGCCCAATGTGTTGACGGTGGCCAGAGAGAATGCTCAAGCAGCCGGGATCGCCAAGCGATTTCATGAATTGCCGGGGAGTGCCTTTGAGGTGGAATTCGAGAAAGACTATGACGTGATCCTTCTCACGAATTTTTTACACCACTTCGATGTGCCCACCTGCGACACCTTTTTGAAAAAGGTTCATGGCTCACTCAAGCCAGGAGGATATGTGATCACGTTGGAGTTTATTCCCAACGAAGATCGCATTTCTCCGGCACCGATGGCGGAGTTCTGTTTGATTATGTTAGCCACCACTCCAGCCGGGGATGCCTATGTCTTCAGTGAATATGACCGCATGTTCCGCTATGCCGGATTTGGCGAGAGCATTATGCAAGATGTCCCTGCCTCGAATGAACGGGTTATTATTACGAAGAAATAGTGGGGCTGTTGAATATTTCAAAAATTTTGCCATTAGCAAATGAATAACCGAAACCCACCAGAGAAAAATAGTGGAGTGTTCAAAAAGGCTCGTCCAGTCCTGTCCTGAGGCTTCTCGAAGGAAAGGCCGCAGCCCCTTGGACGAGCAGAGCGTACGGAGGAGTACGTGAGCACGGCAAAGTGGCGAGAACGCCGCTGGCGGCATTTTTCAACACTCCCATAATGGAAAGGAGAAATGGTCATGTCTGTCCAAGTCTATGGAGTCAATCATGTGGTGATTGAAGTTGACGATGCTCAGAAAGCCGTCGAGTTTTATGCAGATGTCTTCAATCTTGAGATGTTACGAGGCGGTGAGGGGGCTGCCTGGTGCAAAATGGGGGAGCACCAGTTTTTGGCGATCTTTGAAGTCAAAACCCTTCAACCCGATCGGACCAAACATTTTGGCATAATGGTTCGGGATGACGCCCAGGTAAAGGAAGTTCGGGAAAAAATTACCAAAAAATATGGTCTGGAAGTCCATCCGGATTTTCGTTGTGATTTCCGGGATCCGTGGGGTAATCGGATACAAGTTGGAGATCTGCATGATGAATCGTTGGTCTGGCTCCTTCCCTACCGGGAGGTTCAGGATAGTGGGATCACATTTGGCCCATCGTCCATGCCCTCTTATACAAATGTGACAAGGAGTAGGGCATAACCGTCCGCTCGCAATTCCGCGACCGACGAACTGTAGACCCCGCCTTTCATCGTCAAGACGTTGTGCTCCGAAATCATATCAAGCGCCATTATGACCTCACGTACGATGATAAGAACCCTACTCGTATCGTTCCCCTCCCTCCCGAACAAGATTTGACTGCACCCAATGGAAAGGAAGAGTTGAAATGAAAAATCTGATCTCGATTCGACGAACGGTCAAGTGTGTGAATACAAGGAGCTGAATATGGAAAAAATGAAAAACCCGGTAGACGTGTATACACCAGGATCCAGGCATATGGTCGGGGATGGCTTTCCAGTCCGTAATATTTTTCCGAGTCATGACCTGACAGAAGCGATTAGCCCTTTTCTCCTTTTGGATTATGCCGGGCCTGCCGAGTTTTCGCCGACCGATCGACCGCGGGGTGTGGGAGAGCATCCTCATCGGGGATTTGAGACCGTCACCATTGTGTATCAGGGAAAAGTCGCCCATCGGGATTCAGCCGGGAACGCGGGAACCATCGGGCCGGGTGATGTGCAATGGATGACGGCGGCATCGGGTGTGGTGCATGAAGAACTCCACGAGCAAGCTTGGGCCAAGGACGGGGGCACGCTACAAATGATCCAACTGTGGGTCAACCTTCCCAAGGCATTGAAAATGGGCGCACCTCGCTACCAGACGGTGCTGAATGATGACATTCCGCAATCCAATCTGGGTGGAGACGGAGGTGTGATCCGGGTGATCGCCGGGGAGTATGAGGGCCTGAAGGGGCCCGCTAAGACGTTTACGCCTGTTCATCTGTTTGATCTGAGATTGCAGGCGGGACACCAGGCTGAGTTGAATCTTCCTGTTGGATTCAATACGGGGCTGTTCGTCTTAAGTGGAGTGCTGGTCTTGAATGGTTCGCAAAAGGTCGGGGAGGCCGAGATGGCTCTCTGTGATCCCCAAGGAACTCAGGTCCATCTTGAGGCCACGGAGGAGGCGATGGTGTTGGTTCTTTCTGGAGAACCGATTCATGAACCAGTCGCCCGCATGGGCCCCTTTGTCATGAACACCGAGGAAGAGTTAGTGCAAGCCGTGAACGATTACCGTGCCGGAAGGATGGGGCATCTGGATTGAGTTAGATTAAGTGTCCCGGAATTTTGAAAATGAGCAAAAAGATGTATGTTGCATGATAAATGTAATAATCTGAACTTCATGTGCCTGACAACGCCTGAGCGAAAGGAAGGATCACGCTGGGTTGTGTCATCAACCTGGGCACAGATCCTTCGCCGTTGGCTCAGGATGACGCATTGTTCGTCTAATGGCTGAATCTCAATTTTTGCACATACAAATATCGCCCCGTCGAGCGGTATGTCTGGAGAGTCACAATGGATAAATGCCTCCCGCGCCCACGCCCTGTTGTCATGGTCCTGATCTTGTGGGGATTCTCTCTGTTGATGGGGTGTGAGCAGGGAGACACCTCCATTCCGGCCCCTCCACCGCCGACCGTGGAAGTGGTGACGGTGACGACTCAGACGGTTACGGACGAACCTGAATTTATTGGTCAAACGGAGGCCTTTCGTCCCGTGGAAATTCGATCACAGGTGACGGGCATTATTAAGCAGGTGTATTTCACCGAAGGCCGCAATGTCAAAAAAGGCGATCGCCTGTACTTGATAGATCCCGTGCCGTTTAAAGGTGATTATCTCAGCGCCAAAGCCAAAGTGACTCAAGCCCAGGCCAAGCTGGTCCAGGCAAATCAGGATTTAGCCAGAGTGAAACCTCTTTTGGAAGAACAAGCGGTCAGCCAAAAAGATGTGGATGATGCGGTGGCCGAGCGATTAGCCGCGAAGGCCGCCTTGGAGTCTGCTCAGGGTGATTTAGTGAAGTCGAGATTTGACCTGGGAAACACCCTCATGACCGCCCCGGTCAATGGCCGAATCGGACGCAGCCGGTTTTATGAAGGCCGTTTGGTGTCGGCTCAGACCGATCTGCTGACGACCATCGATCAGTTAGATCCCATGTATGTGAATGTGTCCGTTCCGGAAACCTATTTGTTGCGGCGGCGGCGTGAATTGGCTGAGCATAAAGTTCAGAGACCGAATCTTTTTCAATTACGCGGGGTCATGACCTTTGCGGATGGCAGTGTCTATCCCCACGAAGGCCAGTTGGATTTTGCGGATGTCGGTCTCCGCGCAGAGACGGGGACCCTCCAGGGGCGGTTTGTCTTTCCCAATCCCGAAGGGGGATTTTCCCCCGGACAATCCTATTTTTATCCCGGACAGTTCGTCAGGATTCGTCTCAAGGGTTATATACGGAACGACGCGATTTTGATTCCACAGCGTGCCGTACAACAGGGCCCCACAGGAACCTTCGTGAATGTGGTCGGTCCGGAAGACAAGATTGAGGTGCGCGAGGTGCAAGCCACCAGTTGGAAGGGAAGCGACTGGCTGATTGAAGAGGGTCTGCAACCCGGAGAACGAGTGGTCGTGGAAGGGTTTCACCGTATTCAACCGGGAGTGCAGGTCAACCCGGTTCCGTTCCAGAATGGGGGGTCCACATCGGAAAGTCCGAGCCGTGAGAATCTCGCACGTCCTGATACAACGCAGGAGACGCCGTGAGTTCCCATTTCTTTATCGACCGACCGATCTTTGCCACGGTCATTTCCATTGTGATCGTCGTGGTGGGACTGGTGTCTCTCCAGATTCTCCCTATCGCTCAATTTCCGGAGATCACTCCGCCCGTCGTCCAAATTGAAGCCGACTACCCTGGTGCCAGTTCGGAAGTCGTGGCCGAAGCCGTGGCGCGGCCGATCGAGGTGCAGCTTCCCGGGATCGATAACCTCCTGTATTACGATTCTTCGAGTACCAATGACGGCCATATGACGATCCGCTTGACCTTTGAAATCGGGACGGATGTCGATATCGCGCAGGTCCAAACCCAGAACCGGCAACGACTGGCCGAGCCACAGCTTCCGCCGGAAGTCGTTCGGCAGGGCATCACCGTTAAAAAGGTTTCCCCGGACCTGCTTGCGGTGGTGGCGCTCAGTTCCAGTGATCCTCGTCAGGATACGGTCTTCCTCTCCAATTTCGCGATTCTCCGGATCGTGGATAACATCAAACGGCTTCCCGGAGTGGGGGATGCCGTGATCTTCGGAGGACAGAATTATTCCATGCGGTTGATTCTGGATCCGATCCGGATGGCCCAACTTGATGTGACACCCACCGATATCGCGAATGTCGTGCGTGAGCAAAATCGTGATTTTCCGGCTGGACGAATTGGACGTGAGCCGGCTCCGCAAGGGACGGAGCTGACCATTCCCGTGATTACCCAGGGACGAATGAGTGAGGCCAAGGAATTCGAAAACATGATTGTCCGGGCGTTTCCGGATGGCTCCATGGTTCGTCTCGGCGAAGTGGCCACGGTGGAACTCGGAGCGCAGTCCTATGACCTAGAGGGGCGGTGGAATGGCAAACCCAATGTGTTCCTGCTGACCTTTCTCTCGCCAGGGGCCAATGCTCTTGAAACGGTGAAACGGATCAGGGAAGAAATGAAGAGCCTTGTCAATATTTTCCCGGCCGGTGTCTCATACGATATTCCGTACGATACGACCCGATTTATCGAGGTATCGATTCAACAAGTGGTCAAAACGTTGGGCGAAGCGTTGATCCTGGTCATTCTGGTCGTCTACCTCTTCCTCCAAAGCTGGCGTGCCACATTAATTCCCGCGGTGGCCGTTCCTGTGTCCCTGATCGGCACGTTTGCGGGCATGGTGGCCCTTGGATTTTCCATTAATACGCTGACCCTGTTCGGCATGGTGTTGGCCATCGGGATTGTGGTGGATGATGCGATCGTGGTGGTGGAAAATGTGGCCCGTCACATCCAGGAAGGCCGTCCTCCAAGAGAAGCCGCGAAATTGGCCATGACGGAAGTGACGGGACCGGTCATTGCGCTTGTCGTGGTGCTGGCTGCGGTGTTTCTGCCTGTGGCGTTTCTGGGAGGCATTACCGGTGAACTCTATCAGCAGTTTGCGATTACCATTACGCTTGCCGTAGTCATTTCCGGCGTCGTGGCGCTGACCTTAAGCCCTGCGCTCTGTGCGTTGATTCTCAAGCCCGATCAGGAACGGGAGAACCGGTTCTGGAAGAAATTCAATCAGGGATTTGCTTGGACGCAGAACCGATATGTAGGGACTGTCGGAACGATTCTCAAACACTCTGTCCTCTCCCTTGCCATCTTCGGGGGGCTGATCTTTGTCAGCGGTGGACTGTTTCAAGCCCTTCCGTCCAGCTTTTTGCCCGAAGAGGATCAGGGATATTTCATTTCAATCATTCAATTGCCGGATGGTGCTTCGAAGCAACGCACGATTGAGGTGCTTCACAAAGTGGAAGAGTATTTTCTCTCCGTTCCAGAGGTGCATTCGACTGATGCGCTTGCCGGGCAAAATTTTGTTTTTAACACTCGAGGAGCGAATCAAGCCACCATGTTTGTGCCGCTGCATCATTGGGATGATCGCACTCGACCTGACCAACATGTCAACGCCCTAATTGGAAACGCCTTTCAGAAGTTTGCGGAGATTCCCGAAGCCTTGATCCTGGCCTTTAATGCGCCCTCGATTCGAGGGTTGGGCGCCACCGGCGGATTCTCGCTTCAATTACAGGATCCCAGCGGTGGAGATTTCAAAAAATTTGCCGCTGTGACGCAAGCATTCATTAACAAGGCGCAACAGGATCCAGCCATTGGTGCCGTCGGCACAAGTTTTCGCGTGACGGCGCCCCGACTGTACGCTCGCGTGGATCGGGAACGAGCCAAAGCCTTAGGTGTGCCCATTTCCGAGGTGTTCGATACGATGCAAGCGTATTTTGGGAATCTGTACATCAACGATTTCATCAAGTTTGGACGGGTCTATCGGGTTCAGACAGAAGCCTTGCCGGAGTTCCGGTCGAGTCCCGATGACATCTCGAAAATCTATGTACGGGCGCAGAATGCCAAGGGATCGACGATGATTCCGCTTGATACGGTGGTCAGTAACGAATTTACCAGCGGGCCGGATACTGTGACGCATTTCAACGGATTTAATACCGCCTCCGTATTGGGTGCCGCGGCTCCAGGATATAGTTCAGGTGAGGCTCTTGATGCGTTGGAGCGACTGGCTGAGGAAATTCTGATTCCCCAAGGGTACGATATTGATTGGAGTGGGATTTCCTTCCAGGAGCGTAAGACCGGCTCGGAGTCCATTTTTGCCTTTGCCTTCGGGTTACTCATGGTCTTTCTCGTTCTGGCGGCGCTCTACGAGAGCTGGTCGGTTCCCTTTGCGGTGATTCTCGCAGTTCCCTTCGGGATCTTCGGGGCCTTATCTGCCGTGTGGATTCGGGGATTGAGTAACGACATCTATTTTCAAATCGGTTTGGTCACGTTGATTGGGTTGGCCGCCAGGAATGCCATTCTTATTGTGGAATTTGCGAATCATCGTTACGAGGGGGGCATGCCGCTGGTGGAGGCGGCGTTAGAGGCCGTCCGTCTTCGATTCCGTCCGATCATCATGACCTCCATGGCGTTTATCTTAGGCGTGGTGCCCCTGGTGATGGCCTCTGGAGCGGGCGCCGCCAGTCGGCATTCCATCGGGACCGGAGTGTTCGGGGGAATGTTAGCCGCCACCTTTTTGGCCATCTTTTTTGTGCCGCTGTTCTTTGTGCTGATCAGGCGGCTTGGGCAACGAATGAAAGGGACATCTGCTGACACTCCCGATGAAGACCGGGCCGAGCCCGTCCTTGAGGGAGAACGATAACATGCGTTCGGCAACCGGCATCGTGCTGTTAGCCATGGTGAGCCTGTCCTGCGCCATGGGACCTGACTATACCCGGCCGGATATCGATTCGGCTGACCGGTTTCGGATGTCTGACACGGAAGGGGAATCGATTGCGAATCTTCCCTGGTGGGAGCTGTTACACGACGAGGAATTGCAACGTCTGATTGAACGGGCACTGGTTGAAAACAAAAATCTTCAACAGGCCGCGGCCAGCGTTGAAGAATTTCAAGCCCGTCTGTATACCGCACGCACGGATTTTATTCCCCAAGCGGATATGACTGTCAACGCCCCGGTGGTGGGGCGTTTAAACGGATTTAACGCCCCAGGGTTTGCCACCCCCTTCAGTTATTACGGACAAGGCAATTTAAATTGGGAACTGGATATCTGGGGGCGCATTCGTCGCTCCACGGAGGCGGCTCGTGCCGATCTGATGGCCCGTGAGGAAAACCGGCGGGCGGTGGTGCTTCAACTGGTGAGCGGTGTGGCGCAATCGTATTTTGATCTGTTGCAATTCGATATGCAGCTAGGCATCGCCAAGCGTACCTTGCTGTCGTGGGAGGAATCGGTGACCATTGCCCGTGCGCGACTACGCCAAGGGGTGAGTTCAAAACTCGATGCGGACCAATTCGAGGCGGAACGCGCCAACGCGGCGGCCCGGGTCGCAGAGCTTGAACGGCAAATGGTTCAAACAGAGAACGAGTTGAGCGTGTTGCTGGGAAATAATCCGATGGCGGTTTCACGCGGTCGGTCGCTGACAGAGCAAGTGCTCCCACCAGAAGTACCGGCTGGACTTCCCTCGGAACTGCTGGAACGTCGCCCGGATATCCTGCAGGCCGAGCAGGCCTTAGCCGCAGCGACCGCGAGAATCGGGGCAACGAAGGCTGCCAGGTTTCCCAGGCTCTCGATCACCGGCCTGTTGGGTGTGGCCAGTCCCCAACTTTCGAATCTCTTGAATGGTGGAAACGAATTTGGACAAGCCGGACTGGGTTTGGCTGGCCCAATCCTCAATGCCGAAACGTTGGGGTTCGAACAGCAGGCGGTCGAAGCGCAGGCGAAGCAGGTCTTGGCTCAATACGAGCAAACCATTCTTGTGGCATTTCAAGAAGTTGAAGATGCCTTGGTAGCCGTTCGGACGGTTGGGACCCAACGCAAAGCCCAGGAAGATCAAGTCACGGCCCTCCGATCAGCGTTGCATTTAGCCAACCTTCGCTACAAAGGAGGCATTACCAGTTATATTGATGTGCTCATCGCCAAACGAAGTTTGTTCGAAGCCGAACTCGCCCTCACGGACACCCATCGCCTGCACTTGGTGTCAGTCGTTCAACTGTATAAAGCTTTGGGTGGAGGATGGTCTCCGGATAGCCCTCCCTTCACTTCCTCGCCTTCCTTGAGCAGGCATCTCAGTCAGTAGTCCGTACACGTTCGTTCCATCTACGATCCACCTCTGCCTGTATTCTTTAGAGATCAGTTGGATTGTTCATACGGTCATGAGGAATCACACGGGGTTTTCGGTTGAAACTTCCTGAGTTTTTCTGTATTTTCAATTCTCTGTCCGAGTCGTTCCTTGATCTGATCAATAGGAGAAGCGTATGGCTTTGATTGTTTTGGTGGTGTGTCTACTGTCTTTATTGGGGTGGGGTACTCCAGTATATTCACAGGAACCCGCTCAGGGGGCCAGCACTTCCCGTCAATGGCTATTCGGTCAAGCTGGTCCAGGCGAATCAGGATTTAGTCAGAGTAAAACTTTTTCTTGAAGAACAAGCTGTTAGCCAAAAAGATGTGGATGATCCAGTGGCCGAGTGATTGGCCGAAATGGCCGCCCGGGAGTCTGCTCAGGGTGATTTAGTGAAGTCGTGATTTGAATTGGAAGACACGCTTATGATAGCCCCGGTCAATGGCAGAATCGGACGCAGCCGATTTTATGAAGGGCGTTTAGTGTCTGCCCGGACAGATCTGCTGACGACCATCGACTAGCAACACTGACTTCCCTTATTTTTCAACCAATATCGTTCCAAGCTCCTGAACAATAATTGAGACTCCTTCCTGGTTCCGGCAACTGATAAATTGAATAATGTTGAGTTATTGGTCAGGAAGAAGACCGGCAAGACATTGCTCGAGCTAAAGCATTTCTCGTTCCATCTTTAGGGAGGTAGTGAAAAGGACGGCCCTTTGCGAACGTGGGCATTCTCTCGGAAGGACCTTGATAACTTCATGCTGTTATTCAAAGGTATGTTGCGAGGGCTCATACGCTTTACTCATATGGTGATCCTCATAAAGAAATATTAAAGGATTCCGTTACCCTTTCAAAAGCAATTCACTATCTATTCAGATGATTTGGCTTGAGAAGATTGGTTTGTCAGAGCTTTCACTTCCTCAGCTATTTTAGGGAAGGCAATGTCCTGCCCTAGAAAGATTTTCTTGGGATTCAGGATTTTGGGGTTGTACTCCAGGACACGTTGAACATAGCTAGGATGGGACGATCCATATACAACCTTGACCAATTTTTCTAAAGTATCGCCTTCTTGTACGGTGGCCACAGCATAGGGGGGATCGCGTTTGGCCTCAACTTTTATTTCATTCGGTTTGGTTTGCGCGGATGAGCGAGCAAAGATTTTTTTAGAAGAGCGTAATTCCTTATCTTTAACTGACACCAAAGGCTCGTCAGCCTCAGCTGCCATTTTTTTGCTCTCAACGTTTTCTAACGGCGGAAACATAATCTTTTGTCCGGGATACATTTTTCGCACGCTCACAATATGACGGTTATGTTCAAGAACGAATCGAACTGTAGACGGACTAGCTGACCCATACACATCCTGCAATAACTTTGCCATGGTATCACCCTTTTTCACGATCCTGGTGACGGGTGAAGACGATGCTCCCACCTCTGGTTGCTTACTTGGAATTTCCTGCGATGTCACAAGTGTTTGAGCGACAGGGATTGAAGGAAAGTTATCTTGTTTAAGTGGACTGATTGTTTCTTCAGCCAACATTGTAGGTTGTACCGTACGCTCACTGAGGTTTTCAGGACTCAGCGGAACAAGATTAGTCTCACTGGCAACCTCAGATGGTGTTTCTGCCTCATCCTGAACCAACTGTGTCTTCTCCTCTACGAAAAGACCGTGTGCCTCATTCGTTAAACGCTCTTCTTCCTGGGTTGAGAGATCGGAGAGTTCTTGTTGGGCGGACTGGATAAATTGGGTTTCTGTTTCATCCTGAACAAACGGCGCCCACTCTACCGGACTGTTTGCTTCAGCCGTCGCAATAACTTCTTCCTGGCTTGAGAGATCGAAGAGTTCTGTTTGGGGGGGCAGGATACCGGGTGATACCGTCTCTGGAGCTGCGGGTATCTCCAACTCCTGTGAAATAACAGGTACCTCATTCTGGAAGTTATCCGATGGAATCCCGGCAAGCAGGAGGTCTTCTTGATTGTCAGGATCGATATTTGTTCTGACATTGGGTTGAGTCGTGGTTGATTCGGAATTAGAGCCGACCCGGTTACGTAATTTCTCAAAGACTTCAGACACTGATTCCGTTAGGAACGTCTGTGCCCTTTCGGTCAGGGTCAGACTGTTTTGAACAGGGGGTGGGATATTTTCCCCTACATTTACGAGGTCTTGATCCGGATTGTCCCTATCTTTAACCAGTTGTCTAATCTCATGTATTGAAGGGATATCCGAAAATTTTGATTGCGTCAGGGGCAGGAGCGCGACAAGTGCAAGGACAAGGATAAGAGCCAAGCCAATCAAGGGTACTAATTTCCAGAGTGAGTGGGAGGGGCGGCCGGTCAGATCGCTGATCACTTCTTTGGCAATTTTGGCTGTCACCAGGGATTTGTTGTACCCAAAGGCCGTGACCATGGCGTTATCACAAAGAATATTCAGACGTCGAGGAATCCCCCCGGCCTCTTGAACGATGAGCGCTAAGGCCGAGTTCGTAAAAATCTTTTTTCCTTGTCCTCCGGACTTGTCCAAACGATGCCGAATATAGTGAAAACTTTCTTGCTTAGAGAGGGGGTGAATGATGGCTCGTACGGCGATGCGTTGCCGTAACTGTCGCATTTCATACCGATCCAGAAGGCCATCTAATTCCGGTTGACCCAACAGCACAATTTGAATGAGTTTGTCTTTTGGCGTTTCTAAATTTGACAACATCCGAAGATGTTCTAATGTGGCCACGGGCATATTTTGGGCTTCGTCAATCAAGAGCACAACCGTCCGGCCTTCTCGATATTTTTCGATAAGGACGAAATGCAGTTGTTCCAAAACCTCTGCATCGTCCCCCTCTATTGGGTCCTGTCCTAGTTCACGCAGCAGGGTTTTGAGTAAGCTTGTAAATGACAGGTTGGGGTTGAGGAGATAAATCGTTTCCTGATTGGCCTGATTATTTTGATTCAGAAACGATCGGAGAATCGTGGTTTTTCCCAGGCCCACTTGCCCGGTGACGGCGATAAACCCTTTTTTTTCCTTTATTCCATAGATCAGCGAACCTAAAGCCTCCTTGTGGCCAGGGCTGAGATACAAAAAATCAGGATCCGGGGTGGTATTAAATGGCTTGGTCCGTAACCCGAAAAAATTAAAATACATCTCTTATTCCTATTATGCTTTTATTAGCATTACTAGCTAAAAAATGGAGCCCTAAATCTCTGGTCAACTTTACTGTCCTCGGTTACCTACCCCCTGCCTACTATTTAGCTGAAAAGGCCACACAGATTACAGTTGAAATATTTCAGAAACTGGAGCAACTACTTTTTTATTGTTTTCGTTCTCAATATCCTAAATATAGGGCCACGTTGTGAATTGATGTAGAGTCGTTTTGATTCTCCCAGTCCACAATCAAAACGATGTCCACAAGGCTTTCCAAAATGAGTTAAGACACTGCACTTGGGGGAAAGGACGAAGGCCCAAACTTTGGAAACTTCTTAGCATGCACCGCGCACTTAAGGATGAAAGAAGATTGAGAGGTCTAATGGTGGAAAATTATCAAGATACGCCATTCGGGGTAAAAAAAATGTATGACAATGAGGATTAAAAAACCTTAAGAATATGTACTGTATGAATAAGTTTTAATTATAACCAAAAATATCAATATATAGCTAGTGATTTCCTAACAAGGGGCCAATCCATTTATACGCTTGGCATCCACACTCTTCGCTCGCAGATCTCGTCCTTTTGCTCCATTTACAGAGTCCAGTCATCTGGCGCCTGACCGGTTTCTGGGAAAGTGCGATCCGGGTGGAATGGACCTGAAAGTTCCACCCGCGTTCCTGGATGGTCTTGATCCCTTTTACTTCATCGTCTATTTTGAGCGGGCACCTCAGTCAGTCGTGGCTGACTATTAGATTCCCTCGACCCATTCCTACCTCAATTGTTCAAAGAGCAGCCTGGGATGATCTAGGAGCCTGTCGGACTTAGGATGAATCGGCTGCAAAAGTGTCTAAGCGGTCCATATTTTGCCGCTTCCTTGGACCATAGTCCCACTATGGGACGGCGAAATCGTCAAAATCTGGCCTCGCTCATCTGCTTTTTCGCTCTCGATCCCTTAAGTCCGACAGGCTCCTAGCGGTCAGGAGAAATCCTACGGGGTTTTCTGGTAGAAACACCCTGATTATTTCGGTATTTTGAATTCCCAGTCTCCGAATGATTCCGTGATTTTATCAACAGGAGAACAACATGGCCTTTGCTGTTTTGGTGGTGTGTCTACTTTCTTTGCTGGGATGGGGGACTCCTGGATATACCCAGGAACCCACTCAGGAAAACACCATGTCTCGCCCATGGCTATTCGGCCAGGCCGGTTCTTTTACTCAGCCAATTTCGACGGATCGGCCCTCATTCAGCGTTGGTCCGGGAACTATTCCCAGGGGTCGCATGCAATTCGAAACGGGATACACCTTTTCTTTTGAAAATGCGCATCCCAATGTGAAGACTCATACGTTTCCTGAGACGCTCATCCGTCTTGGATTGACCGATATTGCTGAGTTGCGTGTGGAGTGGCCCAACCTGATTTTCATTGATAATGACACCAATGTCGATGGATTCAGAGATTTGGGACTGGGATTTAAGATTCAGGTTTTTCAGCAACAAGGACTCAGGCCCCGGTTGAGTTTCGCCGGTCGGCTGTCGATCCCAACGGGCGATAATGATTTTTCTTCTGATCGGCTTGACCCGGAATGGCGAACGATTCTGACGTATGCGTTGAATGAACGGGTGGGGCTGTTTGGAAATGTGAATATCGGCGGTCCCACTTCTCAGGGAAAGCGGTTTGTCCAAGTCTCTTCCTCTCTGGGAATCAGCGCCACCATTCGAGAGCAATTAAGCGGGTTTGTTGAATATTTCGGGTTGTATCCCAGAGAGGTGGCAGGTGGAAGCGGGCATTTTTTGCAAATAGGATTGGTGTATCTTCTCACGTATCATCTTCAACTGGATGCTCGGGTGGGCGGAGGTCTGACTCGCGGAACCGATGATGTGTTCACCGGCGCCGGAGTCTCTTGGCGTTTTTAGACTGGCGTGTTTCCTCTGTGTTTTCTGATTCCGTATAGCCATCCGTGCATGGATGGAAGTGATCATTCCCGTCTAAACAGGATGTTCAGCATTTCAAGGGCAGCGTGGGTGAGTTGCTCGGGGTCCTGTTGCGACGCACGAAGTAATTCAAGTCGATGGTGAGCCTCGGCATAGTCCGGCCTGAGTTGAATGGCCCGGGTCAGGGCCTTGGCGGCATCCGACGCATGACTCTGGGCCATCCGGACTAATCCAAGATCGGAGAACGCTTCGGCATCGTATGGATTCAAGTTTGTCACGGTGGTGAAGGCGGCTGTGGCGTCTGAAAATTTGTGTTGCGCCATCAATGCGCGACCGAACCAGTCATACGTTTGGCTGTCGGTACTGTCTAATCGTGTGCTTGTCCGCAACGCGTCTTCCGCATGGCCCCAATTGTGGGTATCGATGTACATGGCCCCAAGTCCGCGGTAGGCGTCAGCCAAGGCTGGATTGAATTGGATGGCGGCTTGATATTCTTGGATTGCGCCGTTTGGATCCCCTTGCTGGCTCAGCACTTCGGCCAGTCGGAGATGGGTGGGCGCATCATGTTTCTGAAATCCAGGAGATGATCGAAGAACGTTTCGTCTTTTGGTGAGTCCCGCCTCCACACTTTCATTTGTTACCGGGCTTCCCGGTACAAACACCTCTTTTCCCTTTTCTCCTGCGGGTTCAACCTCTGGAACGGCCAAGGCCACATGCCCGCTTAACGTGACTAGCAGGCATAGAAAGATGTTGGCGGAGTATAGGTAGCCCATGGGTAGCTGAGCCGG
>JAOTTP010000077.1 GCA_029864405.1 Nitrospirota bacterium | reverse complement strand
GCAAGAGGCCCGGGACCTTATTTATCAATCCGCCCAGGCTACTGAACAAGCCTGGGAGGAGTTTCATGCTGCTGCCATCGGAGGGACATTGGCCTCCCCAACAGTTCAGACCAGTATTGAAAGACAGTTACATGAAGCCCGCGCGTTGTTGATGGAGGCCAGACAGGCTGAGCGGGCCAATAACTTTGATTCAGTAAAGTTGTTCACACAGCAGATACTTGAGATTACTCAGAACATTGTTCAAGCAAGTCGGGAGAAGAAACAATGAAGATGTGGTGTTTGATGATAATCGGACTCACTCTGACGGTAGCCCCACAGGCTACCACTGCAGCGGATGAGCCCATGATCGAAAAAGACCCTGTCGAGATGGTGACCATTCCGGCCGGGCCATTCATTCGAGGAAGCGCCCCGGAAGAGGGTCGCCTCGACGAACAACCTCGCCGCAAGATTTACCTCAATGCTTTTGCCATCGATAAGTTCGAAGTGAGCAACGCGCATTACATGAAATTCCTGGATGAAACGTTACATAAGCCCCCCCTCAATGTGTTCGCCGAGCGCCCGTTCAACCAAGAGGAAGGAATTGCCGATCTGCCGGTCGTACAGGTCACCTGGCACGATGCCGTCGATTATTGCTTCTGGGCCGGCAAACGTCTCCCAACCGAAGCCGAATGGGAGAAATCCGCTCGAGGGACCGATGGCCGCCTCTATCCCTGGGGTGACGAGGCTCCCACTCCACAAAAGGCTAACTATGAAAGAGACTGGGAAGAGAAAAAGACCTTTGTGGAGGTGACGGCTCTTCCGGAAGGCCAATCACCATACGGACTCCGAAATCTGTCCGGCAATGTCCGCGAATGGGTTCAGGATTGGTACGATTCGGAATACTACTCCATCTCTCCCGATAAAAATCCCAAGGGGCCAGAGACCGGCATTCTGAAAGTTCTCCGCGGAGGCTCCTGGAGAAGTTTTGACACTGACGTGAGAGCCACTTCCAGAGGCAAGGGCGGATTTGCATTAAAAACTCATGGCATCGGGTTCCGATGCGCGCGGGATAACGGCCCAAATCAGACAACGCCACAGAGAAATGCCCATTAACCGGCGATAGATAAAGGTGTCGTCATGAAAATTCCCCAATGCATCTCTTTACTTTCAGCAGTCGTCCTCATAGGCCTCTCAATGGTAGGGGATGCTAGCAGTGAAGAAGGAAACAGTACGGCCAGAGGGATCAGGCCGGAAATCGTTGCCGATTTCATTTATGCGGTGATTGAATCAGATCGCACACTGTATACCACCCATGTCGTCGACCGCATGCAGGAAACAGGAACCGTCATCGCCTCAGAAGCCTGGGAGTCCCGGAATGCACTTCCCCTCCCCGCTCAGATGTTACTGCTGTCTGGAAGCAGAGTGATGCAGAAAGGAGTCGGCCTGGAGTATCGCCTGGCAAGCCTGCTGCCCATTTACAAAAAAAATGGTCCTGCCACGAAATTTGAAAAAATTGGCCTTGCAGCCGTGGAAGAAAATCCATCTAAACCATATACAGGCTATATCAACAGGGGAGAGAAGAAATATTTCCAGGCGATCTATGCGGACCGGGCGGTGTCCAAGGCCTGCGTCAATTGTCATAACACGCATCTGCTCAGCTCCAAGCGTGATCGCAAACTCGGTGATGTCATGGGAGGCATCATCATTACCTTCCCCGTGGATTAAGAGGCAAGAGTCAAACAAGAATCGATTGATGCGACATCGACAGGCAGACAACCATGTTGAACTTGCGAAAAGAGATTTCTCCTACCACAAGAGGAATCATCCACGGGCTCTTTGCCTTCACCTTATGGTGGATCCTGCTTCCAATGCATTCCGGATTCGCCTATGAGGAAATCTCCAATTTTACAGGGGGGCATCTCAAGGGAACCATCTCCATCAAGGGAACCCTCGTTTCTCCAAGACGTTTCAATCTCGTTCTCTACGCCGATCCCTATTATTGCGGACGAATTTCGGACGGGAAAGGCTGGCGCTTCTCTCCCATCACCCGACCAGGACCAAACCAGTCACTGCCAGGCGCCATTGTCTATCTGGAGGACGTTCCACGGGGAAAACCGGTTCCCTCGACACCTCGCATCATTCAAACAAAAAATTGCGTGTTCCTTCCTTATGTCAGCTCGGCGAAAGTCGGTGAGGGCTTTCGTTTCCAAAATTGGGATCCCGTCGAACACAAGCTCGAAATTTTCCTGACGTCTAGCACAGGCGGGCTGCATCTGTTCGGGCAGGATCTTCCCACACATCCCGATAACCGCAAAAGTGATTTTCTTTCAGAAGGCACGACCGGCACACATCGAGCCGGGCCGGAATTCGCCTATGTGATGGACAAGCCGGGAATTGTCGTCTTTCGCTGCGCATACCATGAATATATGGAGGGGTGGAGCGTCGTGCTGTCACACCCCTATGTGACCATGGCCGGAGAGAGAGGTGAATTTTCCATCACCGACATTCCACCTGGCACCTACAATCTGACGGTCTGGCATCCGCTGGGCCATATGAGCACCACCATCCACATCCTTCCCCAGCACATGCTGAACCTTGATATGGATATTCCCTTATCGTCATCCAGGATCTACCCTGAAGACCACCCTGCTCCCAATCCTTATGGGATTGATCTGGTGGGAGATGCGCATATTGCCCCTACCGTGGAGTTGCAACAATGGGACGTCCCTTCTAACGCCGTGAAGTAGGAGACTGGACATGAAGATTGTTATTGCCGGTGGAACAGGATTTATCGGACGAGAGGTTTGCCGGGTGTTGATTAATGAAGGGCATTCCGCAATCATTCTCACCCGCCATGCAGGGAATTACACCCCGTCTGCCGACCCACAAAGTCGTTTCGTCCAGTGGGACGGGATGACTCTGGGACCATGGGCGCAGGAATGCGAGGGCGCAGATGTCGTCATCAATCTATCCGGTGCACCGATTGCAGATTCTCGCTGGACAGACAAGCGAAAACAAGAGCTCATTGACAGCCGGGTGCAGCCGACTCAAGCCTTGCTTCGGGCCATCCCAACCTGGAAAAACAAACCCCACACATTTATTTCCGCCTCAGGAATCGGCTTTTATGGAGCCAGGGGTGAAGAAGAGCTGAATGAAACTTCCACTCCCGGGAAGGGCTTCCTCTCGGATCTCTCACAGGTTTGGGAAAAGACGGCCATGGAAGCAGAAGGCATGGGTTTACGGGTTATTCCAATCCGATTCGGAATGGTCTTAGGACCGGATGGCGGAGCCCTATCAAAAATGACTTTGCCGTTTCGCTTGTTTCTGGGCGGTCCCGTTTTACCCGGAACTCAATTTGTTTCTTGGATCCACCGGACTGATCTTGCCCGACTGATTCTTTTTGTCATCACCCACTCTGCGGTAATTGGGCCGGTCAACGGAGTCGCACCCGAAGCAGTCACCATGCGGGACTTTTGTACGACCTTGGGAAAATCCATGAACCGTCCCTCCTGGTTCCCGGTTCCGGAATTTGTATTGGAAATCGCTCTGGGAGAGCTCGCCACGATGCTGACCACCGGACAACGCGTTCACCCACAAAAAGCCCTGAAGAGTGGATTTTCCTATTCCTATCCCACCCTCCAGGAAGCATTACCATCAATATTGGGCAAGTCAGGAACCCAAGGGACATAGCTGGCCTATTCCTTAGAGACTAAGGAGCGAACCGATGAACATCACACATAAAAAACAATCACTTTGGCTCCTCTTCTTCATGCTGTGCTTTCCAGTTTTTACTACCGGATTCGTTATTTTTTTCTGGGAATCCTCAGTTTTGGGAGCGCCACTCTCCCTGGAGAAGGGCAGTCTCATTCCCTCTGTGACCGTCATCGGGAAAGATGGAGAATCCGTTTCCCTTGATACTCTCAAGGGGAAGGTGACGTTAATCAGTGTTGTGCCACAGTTGAATACGCCGGTATGCGATGAACAGACGCACCGGTTCAGCGAACGCAATGGAGGATTGGATCACTCGATGACATTTGTCACCTTGAGTACGAATACCTACAACGATCAACAGGAATTTTCTGCTAAGGCAAATATTCATAATATGACATTTTTATCGGACGCTCCTGACTTTCACTTCGGCACACACACAGGCCTTCTTCTGGAAGACCTGAGCATTCTTCATCGCGCGGTGTTCGTACTGGATGCCAAAGGCATTATTCGATATGTTGAAATAGTACCAATGGGCCAACTGCCCGATTTTGACCAGGCCTTGCGTGTGTCCCGAAGCCTGCTCACCAATGTCTCTTAAGAGGTGACACGATGACTGAACGCATTCTCATATTTTTGAATGTATTGGCTATGGCGATTTTAGTCGGCAAGATTGTCTTTCTGTCATTTGTGACCGCGCCCGTTCTCGCCCGCACTCTGGATGCCGACACATTCGCCAAAGTCGTACGAATCTTGTTTCCGCAATACTACGGACTCGGCATGGTCAGTGCCGCCGTTGGCTGGACGACCAGCATTGCCCTGGGACTGCTGAATGAATTTGAATCTATCGTCTTACTTCCTGCGACTCTCTGGTTGGGCGTTCTGGCTATTGAGCATTACTGTCGAACCCCCTTGATTGCACAAATCAATGAACTCAGCGACCAATTGAAGGCCAAGCAGGCTAAAGGTCTCACGACCCCGTTACTCCAACAACAACGGGATGGTCTGCATCGTCTTTCCGTCCAACTCAATTCCCTCGTCTTATTCATGGGCCTGTGCCTCATTGGCTTATCCGGCATCTCGCCGTAATTTATAAAAGGAGATTTGACGTATGCACAGCTATTCGCCCTTCAATAACCTCACCGGCAAAATGATTCTTCCATGTTTCGCCATGGCATTGTTTCTGGTTGCCTCATGGGCTCCGGGAACCTTCGCTTACGAAGAACCATCTGGGAATCCACCCCCTTCGACTAATCCGCACGCCAGCCCTCCAGGGCCTAATACTCCCATTCCATCCGGCATTGTGGGACTTGCCTTGCATATTACAGCCGGTCGAATTGGAGAACCCGCTCGATTGATCATTCGCGCAGTGCATCCGTCCGGACCCGCCGCACGCGCTGGGCTGAATCATGGGGAGGAAATTCTGACCGTCGACGGGGTTTCCGTAGCCGGAAAAACCTATCAGGAAGCGGTTGGCCTAATCCGTGGAGAAGTGGGAAGTAGTGTAAGTCTGGGACTCACAGGCCCGCAAGGTGAGCGCACCCTTAGCCTGGTTCGAATCAGCGAATCCGTTTTAATGGAGCAAACGCCTCAAGCCATGTGATCAAAAAATTTTCCATAGAGGATGATGACATAGACTAAAAGCATCATATGCGGAACCAATTCAACCTATTGCTGTAAATAATGTGACGCACCATGACATTGCCTCCTTCCATTAGATTTTTCACAGACGATCTACACATGAAGGATTCCCCTACCCTCGAATCGGATCTGGAATTTGGCACAACCAATCTTTTTCCTATCGTGGATCATGGCGCAGCTCGTTCACAGGCATTAATCGCGCACGAGGAGTTAAATATTAAGTCGGAAGAATATCCGTAAACCGGTGAACCCTTAATTGAAAGAACCTGTATTTCCATGACCACACGACTCATCACCATCGATCACGCGCAAGACCGGAACACTTCTCACAAGGAAGAACTTACAGCTACCCAACAGCAGGACCTAAAACCGCGACTGGGCATCAGCCAATGTCTGCTCGGCGATACGGTTCGATACGATGGCGGACACAAACGGGATGCTTTCCTCACAGACGTGCTGGCCCCGTTTGTCGAATGGCTTCCGGTCTGCCCCGAAGTGGAAGCGGGACTGGGCACGCCACGAGAGGCCATGCATTTGGCCGGCGATCCCGATTCGCCACAACTCCTGACCATCCGCACCCATATGAATCACACCATGGCGCTCCAGGCCTTTAGCCAGCGCCGGGTTCAGGAACTACAAGAGTCTGATCTGGATGGGTATATTTTTAAAAAAAGTTCCCCAAGCTGCGGGGTGTATCGGGTCAAGGTCTATACCGAGAAAGGGCAACCTTCCAAGCAGGGTACCGGTATTTTTTCAGCCGCTTTTCAAAAAGCGTTCCCCTTACTTCCGGTGGAAGAAGAAGGACGATTGAGCGACGCACCGATTCGGGAAAATTTTATCGAGCGCATTTTCTGTTATCGGAGGTGGAAAACCCTGTTTCAGGAGCATCGGATCAGCCGGGGGGCGATTGTGCAATTCCATACCCGCCACAAATATTTATTGCTCACCCACAGCCGTTCGCATTATCACGATCTTGGACAACTCATCGCGAAGGCGGGCCAATACACACCAGGCGAATTAGCCGATCGTTACGGTGTCCTGTTCATGGACGCGCTCAAAAGCAAAGCCACCGTACGAAAACAGGTGAATGTCCTCCAGCATCTGGCCGGCCACTTCAAAAAACAACTGAGCCCGATTGAACGGGCGGAGTTGCAGGAAACCATTCAGGATTACCACCGGCATCTCACGCCCCTGGCCGTGCCGCTGACACTCATTAAACATTATGTGCGCATCCTGGCTGTACCCTATTTAGCTGATCAGGTCTACCTCAACCCACATCCCAAAGAGCTTATGTTGCGCAACCATGTCTAACATTCCAAACGATTCTCAGAAATATCGGATTAAATCTGTGGCCAGTACCACTGGACTCAGCACGCATGTGATCCGGAAATGGGAAGAACGCTACAATTTGGTCCATCCTCAGCGAGGCCCAAACGGCTATCGACTCTTTACTGAAGACGACATTCAATTTCTCCTGTATCTGAAATCACAATTGGATCATGGTGAATCCATTGGGCAATTGGCCCAGGCGGGTGAGCACGAACTCCGACAATCGATGCATCATGTCCCTCTCAATCTCTCCGGAATAGCCCCCCTATATTGGAATGACACACAGGAAATGATTCGGTTGGCCCGGCACCAAGATCTACGGGCCATTACCACCATGATTGAGAAATGGATCAACCATATGGGGCTTGAGAAAGCCCTGGATAGCATTATTTTTCCGCTCTTGCGCCTGATTGGCGAACTATGGCATCAAGGAGGGATGAGTCTGAGGGAGGAACAAAGCGTGAGCCGGTTGGTGCGTCAACACCTTATTAACGTTCTACGTGAAGAACCCCCTCTGGGAGGACCGCATGCCTTAATCGCCTGTGTGCCTGGGGACTTTCATGAAATTGCTCCACTGACCGCGGCGGTTCTTCTGCGAGGTCTTGGATGGCACAGCATCTATCTCGGGCCCAATGTTTCATTTGAGATGCTGGAAATGGCCCTGCGCCGGAAACAAACACAGCTGATTCTCCTTGCCTGCAATCTTGAACCAGGAGAGAAAATACTACGATCCTGGCTGCAGAAGATCACTCGACATCTTCAGCCATCGTGTGCGGTGATGGTGGGCGGACCAGGGTTTAAACCGTATGCGCCTCTCCTTCGCACTCACAACATTGTATATTTCACCCAAGTCCAGGATATCAAAACTTTGCAACAACGAACTGGCATGGGTGAAAGCGCCAGGGCTTTCCACCCATCATCATTCATTTCCTGGCAATCATAGGGAGTCCACAACATGTCAGAAGTCAAAAAAGCCATTCTTCTTGTCGGACACGGAGGCATTCCCAAAGGATACCCGTCTGATCTCATCACCAAACTTAAACGCCTTGAAGCCCAGCGAAGGGCAACCGGCAGTCCCATGTCGCCCGAAGAATTAGAATTGGACACCAAAGTTCGCACATGGCCGCGGACCCCTGAGACCGATCCTTACCAGGCTGGACTCGAAGCCCTTGGGGCCGTAATGAAGCCACTCTTGAACGGATCGTTGTTTAGCCTGGCTTATAACGAGTTCTGTGGACCGACACTCGCCGAATCGGTTGAATCCCTCATTCGCCAGGGAGCACAGACGATTACCGTGGTCTCGACCATGTTTACTCCTGGAGGATCGCATTCCGAAAGTGAAATCCCCGAAGAACTGGAAGAACTCCGCAAGAAACACCCGAAGGTTACTCTCATCTATGCCTGGCCCTATAATCTGGAAAAGGTCTCAGCAATGCTGATGGAGCACATCAAACAATTTTCATAGGCTTTAATTCTTTCACCCTTCATTAAACAAACGCGAAGAAGAGTTAAGCAAAAGCCCATGACAGCCAAAGGGCAAAGCAACTTGACCAAAAAGCGAAAGCCCCCGTCCAGACCCCCAAAACTGGATACGATCCATCATGTGGCGATTCCAGTCCCGAACGTGGCCGAAGCGGTCGAATGGTATACCTCCCGCTTCAACTGTTGCGTAGATTATATCGATGACACCTGGGCGCTTCTGGCCTTCGCCAATACCAAGCTTGCCCTGGTCCTCCCTCAGGAACATCCTTCTCATTTTGCGCTCAGTCGTCCAGACGCCAACAAATTTGGAGATCTCGTCACCCACCGGGACGGACTCAATTCGGTCTACATCACCGATGCCTTCGGCAATTCGATTGAGGTGTTAGAAGAGTCATAAATTGCACCTCTTTCGACACAACAGACATATCTTTTTTCTTCCTCAGCCTACACAAAGATATTTTTCCTATGAATTCTGATGTGCTCATTATCGGAGCCGGCCTTGCCGGACTTTCCTGCGCAAAAACCTTAGCGAATTATGGGATAGATTTTTTACTTCTGGAGGCATCCGAAGACGCAGGGGGGCGGATTCGCACAGATCACGTCGATGGCTTCCTTCTAGACCGGGGCTTCCAGGTCTTTTCTACTGCTTATCCTGAGGCCAGACGCATATTGGATTATCCTGCCCTCGAGCTCCATCACTTTTTTCCTGGTGCGGCAATTCGGTGTCTTGGAGAATGGCATCGAATGCCGGATCCCTTCCGACATCCCTTTCAGGGCCTTCAAGCGCTCTTCTCCCCTATCGGAACCCTTTCAGACAAAATCCGGGTGGCAACATTCCGCCATCGGGCAGGTACTGGAACCTTGAACGATCTGTTTCAAAGGCCCGAAACTTCAACACTCCAACACCTCAAAAATTTCGGATTTTCTTCCTCCATGATCGAACGATTTTTTCGACCATTCCTTGGTGGCGTATTTTTGGATCCGGAATTACAGACTTCCAGTCGTATGGCCGAATTTGCCTTACGGATGTTTGCGTCTGGAGACATTTCACTTCCCGCCTGGGGGATGGGAGCAATTCCGCGACAATTGGTATCCCGCCTTCCGGCAGGACGAATTCGAACTCAAGCCAGGGTCGCATCCATTCAGAAAACATCGGTGACCTTGGAATCCGGGGAAGCCTTATCCGCTCGCGGCATTGTCCTGGCCACCGACCGACCAGCCGCAACTAGACTTGTTCCCGGCCTCAAATCATCCCCCTATCGCCGCGGGACCTGTCTCTACTATGGCGC
>JAOTTP010000139.1 GCA_029864405.1 Nitrospirota bacterium | reverse complement strand
CGGAAAAATTCTGAGTTCTGAACTCGAGGACCAGGATGGGCACGAGAAGGGCGCCTCTCACAAGGATTCTGAAAAATCCTAAGAACAGCAAGGCCCCATGCACAAGTGGGCATGGGGCCTTCTCTCGTTCTCCCACTTTGACGACACACAGGAGGAATCATGTTTGAGCTACGGTTACATCCCATGTTAGTCCATTTTCCCATCGCCTTGTTCTTCACCAGTGTGCTATTTGATGCCGCAGGAGCCTGGTTCAAACGGGACAGTTTCCGTGAGGGCGCATTATGGCTGCTCATCCTTGGTCTTCTCGGAGGGGCTGCCGCCACTATTGCCGGCACCTGGGCAGAGGAGGCTGCTGAAAAGGCCGGGATTGCCGAATCGATGATTGAGACACACGAGACGCTCGCCTTCGTGACCTTGGGGATTTTTGGAGTCCTTCTATTGGGTCGCCTGGTGTTGCGAAACCAATTTACGCGGAAGACCTTGGTCCCGTACTTTTTGATTGCGGCGATCGGATTAGGCACACTAAGCGCCACGGGTCACTATGGCGGAGATTTGGTCTACGAGCAGGGAGCAGGGGTCGCCGTGGCTCACAAAGTTGGAGTGAATGTAGTGGAGCACACCCGGCCGTAACGGTTCTGATTCTCAGTGGGAGACAGATGCGTATTCTTTTAGTAGAAGATGATTCAAGTGTTTCAGGTTTTATTGTGAAAGGCTTGCGCGAGGAACAGTATGCGGTCGATCTCGCCACGGACGGGGAGATGGGATTAGCCATGGCCGAGACCACACCCTATGACGTGATCATTCTGGATATCATGTTACCCAAGCTGAATGGCTTTGACGTCTGCCGCCGGCTTCGGGCGCAACGACAGACGACGCCCATTCTTCTGTTGACGGCACGAGACGCCGTTGAAGATCGAGTGACCGGGCTTGATACCGGCGCGGATGATTATTTGACGAAACCGTTTGCCTTTGCCGAATTACTCGCGCGAATCAGAGCGCTTCTTCGTCGCGGCAGTGCCCAGCCCACCCCTCACCTCAAGATCGCAGACCTGGAACTGGATCCGGTTTCTCACCGCGTCTGGCGGGCGGGCAAGGACGTCATCCTGACCAACAAAGAATATTCGCTTCTGGAATATCTCATGAGAAATACGGAACGGGTATTAACACGGACAGCCATTACCGAACATGTGTGGGATATTCACTATGAGTCGGTCACCAACATTGTGGATGTGCACATTAAAACCTTACGCAGCAAAATGGATCGAGACTTTTCTCCGCAGCTGATCCATACCGTGCGCGGGGTCGGCTACGTCTTAAAGATCCCGGAGGCCTAACGCATGCAGGCCTTTCGCACTCGTATACGCCGTGTCGCCCTCACCTTTATCGTGATCCTCTTGTGTCTCTTCGGTGTTCTCCTGTACCTGGGGCTTTCCACAATTTTGCACCGCCATATTGATGAAGAACTCGTGGCACTCGCACGACAGGAAAGTCACCGTGTGGAACTGGCAACCGGTCATGTTCATGTTTCTCCTCAACGGAAAAATGAAGAAGACGAATTAGAAGAATTTGATGACGAAGAGGAGTTACAACAGGCCATCCGCTATAGTGCCATCCTGGATCACACCGGCCATATTCTCTGGAGTGGCCAGAGCACAGAGAACCGGCTTCCAGTGGCTTCTCAGATTATCACTCAAGTCCTCAAAGGAGAAACCATCTTTGAAACCCTTGATGATCCAGGCCATTCACCCATTCGCCGCATCTCGATTCCTCTTGCCATAGAAGATCACGGACGATTCATTTTGCAAACGGAAAAATCTTTGCAATATATTCAGGAAACCCTTCAGGGGTTAGCATGGCTGCTCTGTGGCGCTTCTGGTGTCTTGCTCCTGTTTGCCTGGTGGGGAAGCGGGCGATTGGCACGTGAAGCCCTGGCACCCGTGGAGGCCTTGAGTCAGACGGCGAAAACGATTTCCGGGCAGACCCTCTCCACCAGGCTGACTCTCACCGCCCCCTACACGGAATTTCAACGCCTCGCCCAGACTTTTAACGGCATGTTGGACCGCTTGCAGCAGGTCTTCGAGGGCCAACGTCGCTTTGTGGCCGATGCGGCTCATGAACTGAAAACGCCGTTAACGGCCATGAAAGGCAATTTCGAGGTCAGCTTGCAACGGACGCGGTCGGCAGAGGACTATCGGGAAACCATTATCTCCAACCTGGCTGAAGTCGATCGGCTCACCGCCATGACCAAATCGCTGCTCACCCTGGCACAATTCGCCGGAGACCGCCCGCCACTCGTGCTGCAAGCTCTTGACCTCCTCCCTCTTGCCGAGGAGGTGGTGAGCGAGTTGTCCGTGTTAGCGCAAGAAGGCGGTATCCACCTGCAGGCCGAGTGTCAACCCG
>JAOTTP010000026.1 GCA_029864405.1 Nitrospirota bacterium | reverse complement strand
TTTCTTGGCGGCATCGGGTTTATTGTCTTCCGCGATCTGCTTGGCTATTACCGGAGGGAGCGATATCGGATTCAAACCCACACGACATTGGCCTTACTCGTGTCCGTAGGTTTATGGGCGATCGGATCCATTGGATTTTACCTGATGGAATGGAATAATCCTGCCACCCTTGGTTCGCAAGCTCCCGCGGAGGGAGCCATGGTGGCCGCGTTTCATTCGGTATCCGCCCGGTCCGCAGGGTTTAATACGCTGGACCTGAGCCTTCTCCGCCCCAGCACCTTATATATGCTGATCTTGCTCATGATCATCGGCGGGTCACCCGGAGGAACGGCCGGGGGAATCAAAACCACCACGTTCGGCATTGTGTGCCTGTCAGTCTGGGCCGTGTTTCGAAAACGCCTGGATGTGGAGTTTCGTTATCGGCGGATGCCTCCCCACCTGGTCTTACGGGCCCTGGCCATCATGTTTCTGGCCATTGGCACCCTTACCACGTTCACGTTTCTTCTCGCCTACCTAGAAAATAAACCTTTTTTAGCGCTCATGTTTGAAGTGGCCTCGGCATTGGGAACGGTTGGTTTTTCCGTCGGCGACGGAGGTGTACTCAGTTTCTCGGCAACCTTAACGGACTTTGGAAAAGTCATCATTCTGAGCAGTATGCTCCTCGGAAGATTTGGGCCTCTCCTGGTCGGGCTTGTCTCCCTCACTCCGCCCGTTCGCATGCGCTATCGTTTTCCTGAATCAAAAGTTGCGATAGGATAAAATGACACCCCACGCATAGATTCCAACACCGAATCAACGACATTGAAAATGTAATGATGGATCTTTTAACCCAGAGCCACTTCACGCAGCCAATAGTTTAACGGAAAGCCCCGAACGCATATGGTGTATCGATTGATTCCTGATAGCATACTCAGGCAGATCACAGCCGTCCTTGTCCCATTTGCAGCCTTACGATTCATGCTGGGAATAATATTGATGGGTATGTTGGCGTTAGCCTTATCGCCTCAAAAACTCTTGGCCAAAGAACCGAGTCCCTCCACACAGCCTGCACCGACTTCGTCTCTTTCTCTGAGTGTCTCGGAATCCGTTTCGCTCTTTCTCAAACAAAATCTCGATCTCTTGATGACGAAATACGGCATCGACGATGCCAAAGGGTTAGCCATCACGGCCAAACTCTTCCCCAACCCGGTCTTCTCCCTCTTTGGAGGGGCCGCATTTACCCAGCAGCAAACCTTTAAAGGCACTCGTTATCTTTCGCCACAAATCGAACAGATGTTTCTGCTCGCCGGCAAACGTGGCTACCGGATTGAAAGCGCGGGCTATGGCATCCAGGCTGCAGAGGCGACGTTCACGGATGCCATTCGCCAACTGACGCTCACCCTAAAAGACACATACTTCCAGGTCCAATTGGCGTCCCGACGTCTTGATCTCGCTAAAGATAACCAGGAACGATTTCATCGCATCTTAACGATTGGCGAATTGCGCTTTAAAAAAGGCTTCATTGCCGAAGTGGACCTCATTCGTCTTCGCCTCCAGGCGGTAGACTTTGGGGCGCAGGTCATCAGATTCTCACAGGAAGTCCAAACGGCTCTCAACGACCTCCGGTTACTCCTGGCACTCCCTCCCACGACCGATCTGGCGTTAACCTCCGACCTCGTCTACACACGCGTGACCCCAGATATTGACAGACTTCGAACGGAGGCGTTGGACAAACGCCCTGACCTTCAGGCCAGACGATTCGTCCTTTCTCAACAACAAGCCAATTTAAAATTAGCCAAATCGCTTCGGGTTCCCGACCCGATTGTCGGGGGCAGCTTCACCGTCCAAGGGCCACAAGGCGGGAGCAACCAACAATTGTATGGGCTCACATTGGAAGTGCCGCTCCCGGTTTTTGACCGGAATCAGGGAGGCATTGCCCAGGCTGAAATCGCCATGCAGGTCGCGCAAGTCGATCTTCACAAGACGACATTGGAAGTACAAAATGATATTGAGGTGACCTATCGGAATTTGACGCAATCTCAACAGCTGGTGGAGGCCTATCAGGCTGGAGTCCTGGACGATGCCAGAATCACGTTCTCCATTCTCGAAAAAGCCTATCAAAAGGGTGGAGTCACGCTGTTAGATGTACTAGATGCCGCTCGCACCTCCCAGACCATTCTCCAAAACTATTTGGAAGCGCTTTTTGAATACCAACGAAACCTATTCCTCTTAGAAAGAGCCGCGGGGCAGGACGTGACAACATGAACACTTTTCTACGTCTTTTCGCGTGTGTACTGTTGATCACGTCGACCAGCATCTCCTGTAATCAACAAAGTCCTCCCGAATCCTCAGAAGCATCCGATCATCGGGAAGAAGCAAAAACGATCCCGACAACCACACCATCTCCGACTAATCCAGCACACGCACAAATCATAACGGCACCGGTCGCCGTGGGACCGTCACACCCGGAGTTAAGCTTGGCCGGAAAGGTTTCGTATGGAGAAGACCGCTATTCAAAGGTCTCATCAGCGTTAGAGGGACGTGTCCAAAAAATCCATGCCAAACTGGGTGATTTCGTTCAGGCCGGTGGCCTTCTGGTGACAATTGAAAGCCCCGAAATTGCTTCAGCCTATTCGGAATTTATTAAAGAACATTCTGATTTATCTTACGCTCATCGGGCGTACGAACTGGCGAAAGATTTGTATGACATTAAGGCGCTCCCTCAAAAAGATCTCAAACAAGCCGAAAATGACTTTATCAAAGCCAAAGCTGAATTCCGGCGAGCTCGTGAACGGCTCCTGTCTTTACAGGTTCCCAAGGAAGAACTGGAAAAACCCCTGTCACAGCAGACCATTACCTCGTCCTATCAAATCCATAGTCCGATTGCGGGAACCGTCGTCGACCGGACGGTCACGCCGGGCCAATCGGTCAACGGAGATCCCACACAGGTCTTGTTTACGGTGGCGGACCTCAGCAAAGTCCAAGTCATTGCCGATGTCTATGAAAAAGATCTCGGACTGGTGGAGGTGAATCAGGGAGCCACAGTAAGTGTGGAAGCCTACCCCGAAATCGGATTTCCGGCCACGATCTCCGCCATTGGCGATCTGGTGGATCCCACCACCCGGACTATTAAACTCCGGGCCGTCGTCAATAATGAAAACCATAAACTCAAACCCGGCATGTTTGCCCGTCTCAATGTCCGGTTGAGTCACGAATCAGCAGTAGCTCTCATTCCACAGGATGCCGTGGTAGAAATTGATGGAAGCATGTATGTCTATGTTGCGGAAGGAAACAACCGGTATGTGAAGCGCCCCGTGAAAATCGGCATGCCTTCCGCAGGGCAGGTTGCCGTCCTTGATGGGTTGAAACCTGGAGAACAGATCGTGGTTAAAGGCGCGGTGCTCCTCAAAGGCCAGGATATGAATCAAGAGGAAGGGGGCTCCTCCACCCAATCGCCCTCCTCTACCCCTCTCAAACCATGATTGCCCGACTCGTTGAATGGTCTCTCGTTCAGCGCGCCCTGGTGTGTGCACTCGGACTGCTTCTGTTGTTCGGCGGTTTGTATGCCTTTCATATTCTGGATGTCGTCGCCTATCCTGACCCCTCGCCCCCCTTTGTCGAGGTCATCGCTCAAAAATCTGGATGGTCGGCCGAGGAAATGGAGCGGATCATCACTATCCCCATGGAAACGGCCATGCAGGGGATTCCCAATCTGACCAACACTCGCTCGTTATCGTTATTCGGACTCAGTGAAATTAAAGTCTATTTTGATTTTGGTACCAACTGGTACGGGGCAAGGCAGGAAATCCTGAATCGGCTTCAAGCCGTCGATCTGCCGGAAGGTGTTCAACCGGAACTGTCTCCCTGGTGGGCCATTGCGGAAATTTACAGGTATCAATTAGTTGGACCTGAGCATTCCCTTACGGACCTCAAGACCATTCAGGATTGGCAGGTTAGGCGAGAATTCAAACGCGTGCCAGGCGTCATCGATGTTACCGGCTTCGGAGGCACGACCAAAGAATATCATGTGGACCTAGATCCCGGCGCCTTACTCACCTATGGAATCACCTTGCCACAAATCAAGGACGCCCTGGCCAACAGTAACGCCAACGTGGGCGGAAGTTATTTGGCTCTGGGGCCTCAAAGCTATAACGTCCGGGGAGTGGGTTTCATCGACAGCCTGGACGATATTGCCAATACCGTGGTGGCCGTCAAAGATGGCACCCCGATCTTCATTCACAATCTCGGGAAGGTCTCAATCGGACATTCTATCCGTTTAGGCCAGGTGGGGATTGATGAGGATGAGGATACCGTTGAGGGAGTGGTCCTTCTACAACGGGAAGCCCAAGCGCTCGCCACCCTCAGTCGCGTCAATCACGCCGTCGAGGAGTTGAACAACAAAAAACTCCCCCCAGGCGTGCAAATCAAGACCATTTATGATCGGACGATCATGATCAACACCGTTATTGAAACGGTGGTCCATATTCTCCTCAATGGGATGGTCCTGGTTCTGATCGTGCTGTTATTTTTCCTGGGCCACCTCCGCACGGCCTTGATCGTCGCGTGCACCATCCCCCTGGCCTTGTTGTTTACCTTCTCTTGCATGGTCATGATCGGACAGTCGGCCAATTTAATTTCTCTGGGAGCCATCGATTTCGGGATTATTGTGGATGCCCCTCTCGTGATGGTGGAAAGTATTTTTTACTATCTCTGTCATCATGCCAAACCCGGGGTGACCCCACCCCAACTCATTGCCAGGGCCTCGCGCCATGTCGGACGCCCCATTTTATTTTCGACCGTGATCATTGTGGTGGCCTTTATTCCGTTATTTACCATGACCGGCGTGCCGGGAAAAATTTTTGCCCCCATGTCCATTACCTATGGATTGGCATTGGCCGGATCTCTTCTCCTGGCCTGCACCCTCGCCCCCGCGATGTGCTCGTTTCTTCTCAATGGCCCGATGCGGGAACAGGAACCCAAGTTAGTCGCCATGTTACGCCAATGGTATCTCACCAAACTGCGATGGGCACTGCACCATCAAAAGCAGGTATTGGGCAGCGTCGGCATGCTGTTGCTCTTGACCCTGTTAGCCATGAAGTTTATGGGTGGAGAATTCATGCCGGCATTGGAAGAAGGCAATATCTGGGTTCGCATTCGCATGCCGATTGATATCCGGTTCGACGATGCAGCCGCTCTGGCCAGCCGCATGCGAAAAATGTTCATGCAGTCCCCCGAGGTCGACACCGCGGTCTCCCAACTGGGTCGTCCTGACGACGGAACCGATCCGGAAAGTTTTTTCAATGTGGAATATTATGTGAGTTTAAAACATCGAAACGAATGGAGGGCAGGGCTGACCAAAGAAAAACTTATCGAAGAGATTGAGGAGCGATTGAAAGAGATTCCGGGGTTAAAAACCAACTTTTCCCAACTCATTCAGGACAGTGTGGAAGAGGCCATGTCCGGAGTGAAAAGTGAAAACTCCATTAAACTCTATGGACCAAACTTGAGCGAGCTGCAATCCATCGCGGAGCTGTTGGAAGGCGTGTTAAAAGAAATCAGAGGCGTTCGCGAGCTGAGTATTAATCGGACCATGGGCCAGCCCAATCTTCTGATCCAGGTTGACCGTCAGGCTTGTGCCCGCTATGGCATCCAGGTCGCCGACGTCAACGCGATGGTGCAGGCCGCCATTGGAGGCGAGGCCGTCACCAAGGTCATCGAGGGCGACCGTCGATTCGATCTGGTTGTTCGATTCCTACCTCAATACCGGCAAGACGAAACCACCATCGGCCAAATACAAGTGAGCTCACCCGAGGGTGTCGGGATCCCGCTGAAACAACTCGCCACCATCACCAGACAGACAGGTGCGTTCATGATTTATCGGGAAAACAATCAACGCTATATCCCCATAATGTTCAGCATCCGGGATCGTGACCTGGTCAGTACCATTCAAGAAGCACAACAACGGCTCAAGGCCCAAATCACCCTACCGGAAGGGTACCACCTGGAATGGGCGGGACAATATGATCAATTAATCAAAGAACAACAACGACTCATGATTGTGGTCCCCATCACCCTCGTCCTGATTCTCTTTTTGCTCTACCTCACCTTCGGCACCTTTCGCCATGCCTTTTTGGTCCTGGCAACCGTCCCATTTGCCTTGATTGGCGGGGTCTTATCCTTAGTGTTGACGCACACCCCATTCAGTATTTCGGCTGCGGTAGGCTTCATTTCCACTCTTGGAATCGCCATTTTAGGAGGGGTGCTCATTGTATCCAGCATCCGTGAGCTGGAAGAAAAAGGGACTCCCGCGCTGGAAGCGATCATCTCAGGAGCCGCATTACAACTTCGGCCCGTCCTGATGGCGACCATAGGAGCGGCATTGGGACTGGTCCCCGCAGCCCTCTCCAGCGGGATCGGCTCCGAAGCCCAAAAACCGTTAGCGCGCGTGGTGGTCGGAGGCATGTTGACGGCGGCATTTCTGATTCTCTTCGTGGTGCCTATTCTCTATGATCTGTCGAACCGCCTCTCATCGTTCAAACGACCACCCGGCCCCGAATCGGGAGACGACCTTCTGACCGTTTCTGAAGAACTTGCGCGTCTGAATAAGCATGAATGAAATCCTCTTTTCCAGCCAACTTCGCCGCCGCCCAGAGTAAGCAAAAAAACGGGATACCCTTTCTCTCCGGATGGGTTCCAAAGAGAGGGTATCCCGCCACATCATGCGCTATGACCGGTACATTAAATTTTTACTGTGAGATACAACGCCCCTTTCCCACGATGGATAAAGATCAAGGCGGATGAATTGTCTTTTAAGTGGGATACCACCTTGGTGAAATCCTCCTCCGAACGAACAGTCTTGCGATTGATTTCACTGATCACATCACCCTGAGCCAGACCGGCCCGTGCCGCATAGCTTCCCGGGGTCACATCCATCACTACGACGCCATTCACATCCTTTTCCAATCCCAATTGCTGTGCAATGCCATTATCCAAATTCTGGACGGCCACACCGGCTAACGGCCCTTCTTGCCCCACGGGGATGGCTTGGGCTACTTGAGTGGGATTGTCTTGTTGGCGAATCATGGCCTTTAGGGATTGCTTGTGCCCATCTCGCATCACCACCATGTTGACTTCCGATCCGACTGTGGTCCTGATGACATGATGCTGAAGACTCCGGGGATCCAGAACCGGTTTGCCCTGATATTCGACAACCACATCTCCGCGCTTGATACCTGCCTTATCCGCAGGACTCCCTGGAACGACATTCGTGACCAGAGCGCCTTTGGTTTGATCTAATTGAAAGGACTGAGCAAGATCGGCAGTCACTTCTTGTATGCCGACTCCCAGAAACCCTCGAACAACCTTGCCGGTGCTGACTAAACTTTCGTACACCGGTTTCGCGAGATTCGTGGGAACCGCAAATCCCACGCCCTGATACCCGCCAGATTGGGAGAAGATGGCGGTATTGATTCCGATAAGTTCACCTCGCGTATTCACCAACGCCCCGCCGGAATTACCCGGATTGATCGCCGCATCGGTTTGGATAAAATCCTCATATTGGGTAATGCCCATTCCTCCTCGACCCAACGCGCTAACAATTCCGAGCGTCACTGTCGAATTGAGTCCAAATGGATTTCCTACAGCCAGGACGTATTCTCCAACACGAAGGCTGGCGGAATCTCCCCATGGAACAAATGGAAGATTCGTGGCGTCAATTTTGACCACAGCAAGATCGGTTTGAGGATCAAGACCCACCACTGTTCCCGTAAACTCGCGTTTATCCGGAAGGGTCACCGTAATGATCTTTGCCCCATCAACGACATGGTCGTTCGTCAGCACGTACCCGTCACTGGAGATAATGACACCGGAGCCGGCTCCTTGCCCTTCCGGCGCAGGAGGCCCACCCGGCCTGTTCGGCATTCCTGGCATTTCAGGCATTCCTGGCATACCGAAGAATTCTCTCATGGGGTCGGACGGCATTCCCGACATCGGGACCGGAGCCTCTTTTCGGACCGTAATATTCACTACTGCGGGGGTCACCGCCTGAGCAATGTCGGCAAATCCTCCCTTATCCACATTCGGCAGGGAGCCGACCGATGAAGAAGCTGTGGGTTGGGAGATCGCCGCTTGAGAATGAAACGGCATGTTCCAGGAACCGAGCAGCAGAATTCCTGCCAGGAAGCTGATGCCGGCCAGACCCGCCTTGCGGGTGTTCATGCTGGTCAAAAACGAAGGCCATTGAAATGGCCAAAGGCGAAAAACGCGATTTTTGTTAACCATGGACATTCCTCCTTGATAGTAAGAAATCTGACTTTGAGGGATTTCGTATACACATCCTATCCTTCCAGAATAAAATGAGGATTAACTGGGCATTAATTTTCATTAATCTAGGACATATTTTTTCTGTTCGTGTGTCCCTGAAATTTTCGGTCGAAGGAGGCCGTTTATACCAATTGCCGAGTTGCCTGACTTTCCGTTCCTGGACGCATGACGAGATGAGCCAGAAACCATTCCCACTTTGATGGAGAGAATTCCATGCCAACACCAGCGGTATTCCGATTCAAGAAGGTGACCCATGTCGGCTTCGGCATGGTGGTTCTCATCATCCTGACAACCCTTGGTGTGTCTCTCTGGGGTCTTCATCAAACGGTTGGGATCTTCGAGACGGTCATTCACGCGGAGGAGGTCTCCGATGAATTATTGCGGGTATTTGCTGATTTAAAGGAAGCAGAGGATCAACAACGCGAGTATCTCCTCACGGGGAATGCACAATTTCTCGACCCCTATCACCAAGCCGTCGACCGCACTCACGCCGGCCTGAATGCCCTGGAAATTCTGGCTATGACTCCAACGCGACGAGAACAGGTGTTTCCAGGTTTTAAAAATTTGATCGTTCATCGTCTTGATCTTCTCCAGCAGATACTCAACTTACGGGATAGGCAAGGGACTCAGGCGGCCATCGAGAGCATCCGGTCAGGGGAAGGCATGCAACTCACCGCGAAGATCCGACAAGGGATCCTGGATTTCCACAAAGAAGACGTCGCCGAATTTACTCGCCTCCATGACACCGCCCATACCATGGAGCGATTCACGATCATCACCATGAGTATCGGCCTGATCCTGATCTTCTCTCTTTGCCTGTTCACTCTCTGGAAATTCAAGCGAGACCTGACTGAACGCCAACAACTCGAACGCCGCCTCCTGGAAGAGGCGAAACTGGCCGAAGTCAGCCGTCGCATTGCGGATATCGGGCATGATGTCAAAAACATGCTGACGCCGATTCAAATGGGCATGCAGCTGCTCGAAGACGAATTGGATGAGCATTTCAAAGCTTTACCCGATACCATACGAGATCACACTTCAACCACCCGAGCGGCCTACCAAGATATTATCGGCATGACACGGAGAGGAAGCAGCCGAATTCAGATGCGCGTCAAGGAAATCGCGGACGCCGTGAAAGGCATCAGCAGTCCCCCGCATTTTGCGGCCTGCCAATTGGGTAAGATTGTGGACAGCGTCCTGGATGCGCTTCGCCTCAATGCCGAGGAGCGAGACATCATCTTACAAACCCGTGGACTGGAGGCCTTACCTATTCTTCAGGCCGATGAACAACGGCTCTTTAATGCCTTGTACAATCTGGTCAACAATGCCATCCCTGAAGTGCCCTCTGGAGGTTCCATCACGATAACGGGAGCCCTCTCGCCAAGCGGGAATGAGATCATCCTGTCCATTGAAGACACAGGACGCGGCATGGCACCTGATGTGCTCAGTAGCCTTTTTACCTATCACGTAATGAGCCGGAAACCCGGTGGGACTGGTCTTGGAACAAAGATTGTCAAAGATGTGGTGGATGCCCATGGAGGCACCATTCGTGTGCAAAGTACGGAAGGGAAAGGCACCACATTCACCATCTGCCTTCCCATAGAAGGGCCGACCGTATCACTTTATCAATTTACGTCATGAGGCAGAGTTTTCTCTTTATGGCTTTTTTGGTTACCCCTGCCTATGAGTCTCAATGCCCAGGACAAACCCCGCAACCGCCTATCCCTGCATCACTCAACAATCATCCATGGAAAGGGGACGTCAGAACATGACACAACCGAATCCGCAATCAGGGCAGGACAGTTGGTTTTCTTCCTTCCTGAAAGAACTGGTGAGTATGCCCCGGCGTCACATGATCGTTTTTTTCATCTCGGCCACACTCCTGGTCCTTCTAGAGGTGGAGCTGACAGAGGGATGGCATGTGGTGCATATCCTCGAAGTCCTGGGAGCCCTGGTGTTTCTCTATCTGTTGTGGACGGCCTGGCCTGGCCGGAAAGTCCTGAGAGGGCAACGGAACCATTTCCTTCAAAGAATTCATGTGTCTGAATGTGATATTTTAAGAGAAAGTTTTTATAGTGAAGCAAGGTTCACCTTGAGGAATGACTGGTTTCCTTTACTCTGTCGGCCCGTTAGGGTTTTGATTATTTAACATAGGAGATGTCCAGATGAAGCCACGCAGCAAGACCTGGTTTATTCTCGCACTTGCCCTTGTCACACCGCTCCTGGCCCTTGATGGATGGCTTTTCAATAGTGCTCAGGCCGTCGAGGTGGAAATCGAGCTTACCATTCGTCAGTCCCAATATTTTAAAACGAAATGGGCTCCGCCACCGGAAAATTCCTCTGTGGTCCTGACGATCAAAAACGAAGATGACATCCGACACGGTTTCACCTCTCAATTGTTTCAAGACTTACTGGTTCGCACCCTCTCGGATGGGGTTCAGGTCTATGGGAAAGGCATTCAAGGGTTGTACCTTGACCCGGGGGCGACTATTCAATTGCGGTTTCAGGTGCTGAGGCCCGGTGACTACGAGTTTAACTGCGACCTCCACCCTTCCATGCGAGGTGAATTGTTGCTCCTCCATGTGGATGTGGTGTAGTGGTCCTGTCTCGTTGAGGCAGTCACAGACGAGGCTGTTTCGAGCCGGGGGAATCAATGAGGGGGAATACTCGCTCACACCAGCCTCGTCCAGGCACATCAGGGCGGACCATTCATGGCGGATACGGCCACCCTGGATTCACCATGTATTTCGGATGAGTCTCTATGCAACACAGGGCCATTATAGATTCTCATAGGAGTTTCGTGTCAGAATGATTAGACCAACGCAGCATTACTGAGAAATCGGAGCACGAATTACCCACGAATTTCTTTGACTGGGCCCCCGTCAGGTGAGGGATGGATTCGATGAGTCAAAGTCTTCTGAATTTTTTACAATGAGGACGCTCTGACAAAAAAAAGGAGGACATCATGGATGTGGTAACCTTACTCATCGCTGTTGTCGCGTTAGTGATTGCGATTATGGCTTTTCAACGAACCGGCGGGATCCATGATCTCCGGCGACAAATGGAAGACCTCAGCGAGAAAACCGAACATGCGACGAAAGGGGCTCGGGATGTCACCGCCGATGCCCTCAGTCGTCTGGAAACATTTATTCGTGGACAACAGAAACCCTCCTCAACGGATGAGAAAACTCCAGAGGAGGAACCACCAACCACGGAGCATAAACCATGAGAGGATGGGTGATACCGACAACAATCTTCATTCTGGGATTGGGCCTCGGGTTAAGTAGTCCGATGTTAGCATCCCGTTATGGTGATCAGTATTTACCAGCATTTTTAAAGAAACCCATTCATCCTCTTGAAGGGTCGGTAACCCACAAACAACGCCAACAGGATCGATTACTGATCACGATCACCACTCAAGACGGAACCATTTTAGCAACCTTTCAACAACAGGTTCCGGAAATTGACCTTCTCATTGAGGAACGTGATCTGGTGACCTTGGACGTGCGGCAATACGAACCTTTTGTCACCGATCCCCCTTTGCTTCGGGTCACCAAGCACACGGAGGTGACACCTGACAGCGCCGCCCCAACGAATCCGCCCATTCAATCTGAACCAACCCCTGAAACATCTCCAACACTTGATCCCCAGAGCTCTTTACCCTAGGAGCCTCTCGGACTGGGGCTCCCGCGCTTTTGTCTTCGTATTTCAAAACACACGTCATGTGGCGGGGGAAACTGGAACCCGTCGGCTAAATGAATCGGCTGTGTTTTTTCTACCAGGCATCCTGATAAATGGGGCTCCTGCCAGGATTCGGCGCAAGACAACTTAGGGTCATACGCAAAATAGGGTAAGGGGTCTCCCCATACAGCCTTGCCAGTCTGAATACATAACATTTCCTGTTTCTTTCATGTGGGGCACGCAAATATTTGTCTCCCATGGTCCGACGCCTGCCATCTGGCCCAAGGGGCGCACGCTCAAATAGAGTGGCGGGCCTTGTCGGAGTCCTTCGGCATGGCTCAGGATAGACTCCGCGAGTTGGCCCGGCCTTCCCTAGCCAGCGTTCGCCCCCTCTCATAAGGTCAGATGGAGCGTCAATCGACATAGGTAGGCGGTCACCCGCTTTCCCTGTCACACCACCGTACGTACGGGTCCGTATACGGCGGTTCGGCGGGTTAAGCTATCCACCCCCAGTGAATCCTGGAAGCCTGATACCCGGGCTTTCGACACGGCGGTTCGCCGCAAGCGATTCGGTCACTTCCTGGACAGCCCTTGGGGCTTCACCCCGCCCTCTGTCCGAAAGGCCAGATCTAACTGGTTATTCAGCCGCTTGTCGCTCATGAGTTCCGCTGCCGACTCGCCACTCCGCACCGTTCAGGCCTTCATCCCGGTCGGGACTACTATGCCCTCTGCTGACTCCTCCCGCCCAGTCAGAATAGATCACTCCATCCTTAGTCTTGCTGCCAAGACAGACGAGAGGTCTCCCGAGGTAAGTTCAACCGCCTTCAGCGCACGACCGCCAGATTTACAACCCGCACCCTTGATGGAGAGGGACTTCGCGAATCCAGGCTCGCTCGTCCGGCACGGTATGCCTCGTATCTGGTTCTTGTCCATCGGCCCACGCTTTTGCTCCACGCTGCCTTCAGACCCCGCCTCACGACGACGCCCTGGCGTTTCGCTATGACTTCAGCTCCATCAGGTTGTCAAAGGGACTTCCACCCTCAAGCTGTTGAACATGCTCGGCGCACCTGGTTTTGGGTCCTTTTGCCGAAACAAAAGGGCCTCGCCTGGCGGGGCGAAACCCGGCAACCCAGAACATCACGTCAACAAGAGAGTTGGGGACAGCAGTGCGATGCGTTCACCGGCCAGCGCTTTTTCGACGGGAAAAACCCAAGACGGATTCCCCATACACATCGTCAAGCTGTCAGGCCAAAACCATATATTGTTTATGATCCACAACTTATCTTCACGCTGGATCAGCCAACTATAGTCGAACCAGAATTGTTCACGAGTGCGATTGGCGCTTGGTTAGGAGAGAGGGGGTTGCAGATTGTCCAGGATTCACATGATGCGAGGGACATGATTCATATCCTTGTTCAGGCTCCTAGGAACAGAGCAAAGCGTGTCGTTTTTTGGATTTCCTCCGGTTCAGAATGTTCTCCTCCCTTTTGCCTTACCTGAGATTTCAGTGTTTACGGGCCAATACCAATCAGGGTATACCCGCTTCCGCCTGGATATTTACGAAACCGGGACAGAAAATTTATTCGCTCCACTCCCTGGTTTCTAAGGATCAACGTACTTCAACGAATATACCGTGTTCTTTTTTATCGACTTCCATACCACCGAACTGATCGCTCCCTGTTGATACAGTCTTGTTATTTTCAACCAGTACTTGCACCTTATAGGAAAAGCGCCGTCAATGAGTCCAGCTAATTAAGCACCAACGGAGTTTGGTAGAGTGCCCCTTATCGTCAGAAATTTCACCAGCGTGTCTCAATCTCCCCAACTAGCTTCTTCATGAAGATTTCACCAACACATACAAATGACGAGAGGCACGAAGCAGCACGACCAGCACAGTCTTTTCTTTTTTGAGCCGTTGATACCACGAGGAATACTCACTGACAGATTGCACGGGATGCTTATTCAATTCAATAATGAGATCTCCTTCCATGATCCCGGCCAATTCGGCGGCACATCCTTCCTCAAGGAATGAGACCACCGCTCCTTTGGCTAACGGGTTCAGTCCGTATTCCTGAATAGCCGCCTCATCCACATCGGCCGCTTCCACTCCAGCCAGCGGGTGTTCCATACGAGTGGTTCGGGTACGGCGTGACTGAGGCATCGGTGGTTGCTCGCGGATGGTTGCATGCACCTTGCGAGTTTTTCCATTCTCGACGAGACCGAGTTCAACCTGTTGCCCAATAGGTGCACGGGTCACCTGCTCCAACAGCATTTGTCCATCTTTGACGTTTTTCCCCTGATATTGAAGAATCACCTCTCCCCGGTGTATGCCAGCTTTGTCGGCCGGCCCTCCAGGGACGACATCGGTCACTAAGGCCCCATCACTGCCCTTCAAGCCAAACCATGGAGCCAGCTCAGACGTCATTTCCTGCGCCCCTAACCCTAAATATCCCCTCACAATCTTTCCCTTCTGGATCAATTCGTCTAACACCGGTTTTGCCAATGAGGAGGGCACCGCAAAACCCACTCCCTGATACCCGCCACTTTGAGAAGCAATGGCGGTATTGATCCCAACTAGCTCGCCATGGATGTTCACCAACGCCCCGCCGGAATTCCCTGGATTAATGGCCGCATCAGTCTGAATGAAATCTTCAAAACGGGCTAACCCCATTCCTCCTCGATCAAGGGCACTCACAATCCCGAGCGTCACGGTTGAATTCAGCCCAAACGGGTTGCCAATCGCCAGCACATATTGGCCCACGGCTAAAGAGGCGGAATTGCCCCAGGGAATAACCGGAAGGTCCTCAGCCTGAATTTTGATGACCGCCAAATCTGTTTCGGGATCCGCACCGACAACCTTGGCTGGAAATTCGCGCGAATCGGGAAGAATCACGACAAGATCACGGCTTTCCGCGACCACATGATTATTGGTCACAATATATCCATCGGAGGAAAGAATGACCCCTGATCCTGATCCCCTTTGCCGTTTGGGAATAGCAGGAGGCCCCTGGCTCCCACCAAAATCTCCAAATGGTTGCGGAACGCCTCCTCCCTTGGGGTCATAAATATCAATGATGGCTGTAATGTTGACGACAGCCGGAGTCACCGCCTGAGCAATGACCGCAAACCCTCCCGGCTCTGAGGTCTTTTGCTCCTTTTGTTCCACGGCGGACTCAGACCGTTCACCTGCCCATCCAGCATTCCTGTCCATTCCGATACTCACCGCAAGACCACCGGCACACCCGACCCACGTCGCCAGGGCCACGCCAAAGAGACGCAGGGTCCAGGGAAGATGACGCACTTTCGCCTCCCTCTTCTTAATGCCCATATTCATCCTCATAGTCGTTCCTAGATACCTTTACGCTGTCACTCAAGGCCTCCAACACTTCCTACTGAATACCTTCCGACCACTCCACCGAATATCTGCCCATACACCAGCCCGTATTCAGAGTAATTGAGTTGAGTCTTGTGTGGACCTTCTTTCTTTCAAGGGCCAAAATCATGTTGGGGCATTCCAGATGACACACAAGCTGCCCCCGGGGCCTTAGACAGCATTTCTTGCGCTCACGGAATATGCGATTTTCTACAAACCCGACTGTCCCAAAAATTCCATCAGGGGGATTTTCCTCAAACCTTATTCACTGCAGGATCTCCACACCCGAAAAGCCTCTTTCATTGGCTGGTTGAATATTTCACGAATAAGGGTGACACCCTCCTCGAGAAACACATCGGCGTAAAAAACGCGTGTGTTCTCGAGGAAGGGAGCCTGGCTGCCGGAGGCTAGAAGGCGAGTGACAATCTCTACAAAGACAATGATTACACAACCCCGGAATAATACCGGATAATATCTGAAACGGAGACGACACCGACGATCCTGTTACTTTCTGTCACGGCCAGATGCCGGGTAGCTTTCTCTTTCATGAGGCGCACCGCTTCAATAATTGAATCACTGGTCTCAATGGTGACTAACGGTTCGCGCATGCAGGTCTTTACCGTAGTGGTGGCAGGGTCTGTCCCGGAGGCAACAACCTCTCGAGTCAATTCGGTTTCGGTGATATATCCCAAGAACTCATCTCCACTTTTGACCAACACCGAACCGATCTTCCATTTTTGCAAGCACTGCCCAACTTCCCGCAGGGTAGCGTCGAGTGACACCGATCGAACAGTTTTCGCCATATAGTCGGAGACTTTCGGACCGGCTGCTTTCCGTTTCTTGGATTCCTGCGAGAGCGAGGCTCGCCTCGCTTCCAGATCCGCAATGCCGCTTTCCAACACTCGCTGACGTTGCCGAATCGTTTCGCGCTGTGACTGATGAGTGGTGCCTTCCGGTGCCCCTTCGGGAAGATTCATCAGCCCCGCTGCCTCCCCCAGTTGGGCATAGTCATACGTATCTAAGAGCGGAGAAGAACTACCTAACGCATCTGCGAGGATTTCTTCTGTGGCCGAATCAAATTCGTTCAAGGATGCAGGAGAAGGTTCATCGGTTAGAAATTTTTTTACGATCTCGAGCTGTTGACGTATCCGGGTAATATCCTGATCCAATGTCCCCACTCGATCCGTTTTAGACGTCTTCTGCGATCCCATAAGGCCTCCTATCCTCAATAACTGAAATAAAATGAGAGAAAAACCGATACTACCCCTACTACCTATGGGGAGGCAATCAAAAATTCTCAGGAGTTGGTACCCACGAACAGAGTGCGAACCGGATGGAGCGCATAGGAGAGGATGCGTCCCCAACCCTATCAATGGTCAGGTTTCCAATAAACTTGAAAGCAAGGTGGCAAGCCCTAAGAAACTGAAAAACCCGACCACATCGGTCACCGTTGTCAGCACAATGGATGAGGATTGAGCCGGATCCTGTTTGAGTGCCTTCAAGGCGATGGGGATGATCGCACCGGACAACCCCGCAATGACCATCGATATGATCATGGACAACCCGATAATGAAGACCAATCCCAACGAGCGGCTCCATAAGCCCACGGCGAGACAGGCCGTTGCAGAGACCGCCAGTCCATTTAAAAACGCAACATAGACTTCTTTTCCGCTGACCCGGAGCCATTGGGATGGTCGAATATCCCGTAAGGCCAACCCGCGAATGACCACGGCCAGGGATTGAGCCCCGGTATTGCCTGATTGCCCGGCGACAACCGGAAGTAAGACGGCCAGAGCCGTAAATTTGGCAATGGTCCCTTCAAACATTCCCACCACAAATGCGGCCAAGAATGCCGTTAACAGATTGAGTTGCAACCACGGCAATCGTTTTCGGACCGAAAACCATACAGGGGAAAGCGCACGCTCATCTTTATTGGCTCCCACCATCGTGAGCAGGTCAGCACTCGCATCTTCCTGACTGGCTTTAATAATGGCTTCGTTCCGGACAACGCCTAAAAGTCGTTGATCCAAATCCACAACGGGAATGGTGAAAAAATGTCGCTCACCAAAGAGTTCGATAATTTCTTCACGCGACTCCAACGGATGAATGGTGGGAAGATCCTGAACCATGACCGAGTGCAATTTCTCTTCCGGATCCACCAACAGCAAGTCACGAACGGAAATCCGGCCCACGAGCTTTTGGGCTCGATCAATGACATACACATCGTGGACATCCTTTTGGGCCCTGGTCCGCACCTGTACCATGGCCTCCCGAACCGTGCTTTCTTCCTGCAACACAAAAAACTTGGGATCCATAATACAGCCGACGGATTCCTCCGGGTAGGTCATGTAGGACCGGATTTCCTGGGCATACCGTTCAGGAACTCTGAAGAGAATGGCCCGTTGTAAATCTTCGTCCAAGCGTTGAAACAAGGATGAAGCCAGTGACGGCGAGAGATGCGGCACGACGTGTTTCAGTAAATCGGTGGGCATAATGGCCAACGTGTCCGCCGCCACAGGAGGCGTGATACTGGCCAGTAAATTCGCCGCATTTTTCGGACTGGTTCCTTGCAAGACTCGCAGAATATCCTCTACCGGATACCCTTCCAGAATATGGGCGGCTTCCTCATGATGGTTCTGAAAAAATGCCTCGTTGAGAAGATGCCCCCTTCCCCGAACCTTCGTGTTCCTCTGTGTGGTCAGATCACTCACACTATTTTGTTCCGTTCTTGTAGAGTTTCCGCTACGTCCGTCATTAAACGAATGCCGGTTAACGAATACACTTCCCAAAGTTGCATAAGCGAATCACTCACCGACCCCAACGGGGCCTTGCCTCCGACATCTTTCTCAATCCGGCGTAACATCCGATATCGCAAGGCGCCAAAAAATGTTCCCCACCGATCCACCACCGGCAACGTGTGGAACCGGCTCCACTCCGGATGTTTGAGAATTTCTTCCAGATTGGCTTCTGCCGATAAGGTGGTGATCTGGGTCTCCATCAGTGTCCCGACTAAATGATCAGACCTATCTATAAGCAGTTGCCTCAACGTCAGGACACCTTCCAATTTGCTATCGCGATCGATGACATAGACATAGTACATGGCTTTCTGCCCATAAGTACGAATACGGTCTATGGCCTCTTCGACCGCAATATCGGGTGGAAGGGTGAACACCTGAGGATCCGCTAAACTTCCCGCCGTATTGGGTGAATACCGCAAGGCACGGCGAAGCGTGGCCCCCATCGGATTATCTAACCGGTCTAACACTTCCTGGCGAACGGGTTCCTCAAATTGCCGAAGAACCCCGATGGCAGACGTGGCATTCATGGCGCCTAAGACGTCTGCTCCAAGGTCTTTCGAAAGCTCTTCGATAATTTTTGCGGTGGACACCGGCAAACAATGCTCTAAGACACCGGCGATTTCCTCACCGGGTAGGGCCTCCAGGAGGGACGCTGATTCATGGGGATCCAGGGATTCCAAATGACGAGCTGCTTCCACGGGATGGGCCTGCAGATACCCAAGAGTGAGCCGATGTTCGAGTTCCATGCTTAATGCTCGGGATGGGTGATGACGGCTGTTGATTCGGTGACCTGGGTTGCAGGAACGATGACCCGGCCTTCCCGGGTTTCTAACACGACCGAGATGGGGGTGACCGCAACCACGGTTCCCTGGTTCTCCCCAATTTTTACGGTCATGCCCACCCGAACCATTGATCCCAAATAATGAGCGGCAATGAGATTGGCCACGGCGGTTCGTGACCCCAACCCAAACGACAATGCCGCACCCCCGATCAATCCCGCTAATAAGATGACAATGGTATTGTTCAACAATTCCGTATTAATCCCGAGTGCGTCAATGGCCGTCACCACAATCAACAGCACTACAGCCACATAGACGGCCTGGGCCACCATCGTCCCGTGGGTAATTCCTGCAGAACTGCAAGTCATGGTAATCAACTCACGGACAAAATTCGCGGCGATTAAACCCAGAACCAGCACTAACACCGCAATCCCGACTTTCGGAATATAATAGGCAATACTCGTCAACGCATCCGAGACCATCGTCAAGCTCAGAGTGTCGGACGCTTGGATGAGAAAGACCAGAAAGATAATCCAAAAGGCGATCATCCCTAAAATTTCAGAACTTTTCTGTTTGGTCCCCGATCGTTCCAATAAGGTTTGCACGGCGGTTCGACTCAGCAGCCGGTCAAACCCCATCAATTGCAACAAGCGGGTCACCACGACAGACACAACACGGGCCAACACATAGCCAAGGCCCAGCAGCATGAACGCTAAAATCAGGGTTGGCAGATAGGCAATAATCTGAGCCAGACTCGCGGTCACCGCTTCCGTTAATCCATCTACCCACCCGGCCATCGTCAGTTTTTTCTCTTGCATATCAAGGCTCGGCCTCTCTTCCTTATCGACTTATGAGGAAACGCGATATTTTCCCAACCTCGCTCAATGGTCGTTGGGACATGACAACCGTTGATCATAGTATCCTCTTGGACATCACGCAACCGACATCCCGGCTATGCTCTTCATTTGCCTCAATCCGGCATATGGCCTTCCTGTCCATCCTTATGAACTCATGAGACCGAAGGCCGGCGTATCGCTTGCACACGCCCTCCTTTCCGTCGCTCCCGCTGCATCGCTTTGGCAAAACGCAGGATGGCCGGGTCTTTCAGCCAGGCAGTCAACTCTCGACCAATCCGCACTCGCCAGGAAGGATAGACTGATTCCGGTGCTCCAGGCAGATTGGGTGTATCGAGTTCTCCCAGCAAATCTTCAAGTTGCACGATGAGCAGGCGCGAGGGAGTCCTGGCTAAATACCGGTACATCGCTTGAAGCATGTCATCCGAAAGACTGACGGGAATCGCCTCGTCCGAACAGAGGCCCTCCCGATACAACGCGTCCCATAACCGTTGTCGATCTTCAGCACGCAGACGCCGGTCTTGCTCGATATCCTTTTTTCTGGGGTATACACCCCCTTCTTCCTTAATGATGATGTCTCGTCCCGCCCAAAAACCTTTGAGGGTGGGAAGGTCATGCGTCGTCGCGGCCACAAGCGCCTGCTCAGGATAGGCATGAGGCGGGGTCATCCCTCCCCCGTCCTCTCGTTCAAAAAATAGCAGGCGATACGAGAGAAGCCCGGCCGCATCTAATTTTTCACGAATGGCAGGAGTGACCGCACCGAGATCTTCTCCAACCACCATCACCTTTCGTCGCACACTTTCTAAAGCCAGGACGGCCAAAATTTCATCCACATAGGTCCTGACATAGACGCCATCCTTTCCTGTTTCCCCTTGGGGGACCCAGAACATCCGAAACAGGCCCAAGGCATGATCGATCCGGAGGATACCTCCATGTCGCATATTTTGCGCTAAGGTTTCTCGAAAAAAACGATAGCCGTCTTCCCGCAATCGAACGGGATTGGGAGCCGCCAGTCCCCAACTTTGCCCATTGAGATTAAACGCGTCCGGCGGGGCTCCAACCGTGATGTCTGAGGCGAGCTGATCTTGAAACATCCAGGCATCGGCTCCATCGGGATGGATGCCAACCGGCAAGTCATGATAGAGCCGTAGGGACAACGAATGCTTCTGGGCGACATGATCAAGTTGCTGTAATTGCAACTCACACAGCCATTGGACATATTGATAAAATTGTATTCGAGTGGCGTGGGATTGTTGAAAGACTTCCACATCGTGTGACCGGGGATGCTGAAAGGCGTTCGGCCAGCTCCGCCATGCCACCGTTCCCACATGTTCCGTCAACACCTGAAAGGTGCAAAACTGCGTCAGATACGGGTGAAAACGCGAAACAAATTGAGCAAACGCCCTCCCGCGTGCCGTGGGAGTTTTATGCCGGAGATGGTCTCGTCTAAAGACTCGAAATAATTTCTCAAGGACTGTCCATTTCAGTTTGCCAACAGCTTCATAGTCGACCCATGGACTCTCCCGAAGCTGTTTGAGGGTGTGTTGAAATTTGGGGCTCTTGGCTTTCCGACGAAGATCTGCCGAAGTCCGCCACTCGTCCACTCCCTCCAGATTCAAATACACGGGGCTCCAAAAGAGCCGGCTGGATGGAGAATACGGGCTTGTTAATCCTGCCGCCGGGATATGAAGAGGGTTGACCCCGATGGTGGCCACTCCCCAACGAGTCCCCGCCACTTTCATGACGTTCCCTAAATCTCGAAAATCCCCAATTCCCCAGTTTTTGTGTGATCGTAATCCGTAGAGCTGAAGCGAAATCCCCCAAGACCGTTTAGGTGAGGAAGGGAGATAACATTTTCTGGGTGCCACAATGAGCAGAGCCTGACCTTCCACTGTTCGCTCCGAATGAATTGTCACACGGACCAAAAGACGGAAGTATCCCAATGGCAATTTTTCGGAAAGAGGAAAATGTACTTTGACATACTTAAGGCCATGGATCGTCTTCTCAGATGTCACCTCACCACTGGATCCTGGCAGGCATACGTGGCGACAAGCGTCTTTCTCATCCGTCAGCTGGACAGTGAGGGAAACCTCTTCCAAGCTGATATCGTCGAGAGGAAGGGACAGAGGCAGCATGAACAGAGGATCAGAAGAATACCGCACCACAACGGAATCAATAACCTGGGTCCATGTTCGGGAGACCGCGTGAGAAAGCGAGTCACGAATGTCCTTCTTCGATGAGGCCTTGACCCCCATGCTTGACAGGACTTGTTGAAGATGAGGGACTGCAACCCGTCGCTCAACACCTAATCCATCATGGTAGACCGGTTCAATGCCATACTGCTGACCTAATTGCCAAATCGGCTTCTTTGCAGACTCATTGTTTTTCATCGTTGTCAGTCAAAAAAAAAGAAATAGTCTTGTTGAGTGTTTGAGTGGACACCCCTGTCGCGGATTCCCAATACTTCGTTTCAACATGCCTAATGGAGATGGCTTGGCAACGAACCATACATCCACCGTCTTATTCACATTCGGCACCAGAGATCTGGCCAGGTTTTCCGGCAGTGCCCTCTGGCATAGCATTTTCATTCACAATCGTCTTATTGCTACCCTTGCGCTTTATTATTGTAAGGGAAGATCCATCTTGTGTCTTCTAAAAACCTCGTCATTGTGTACTGCAATAACAGACCTGGAAAGATCTAATGGAAAGCCTTCAAAGCCCACTCGACTCTTTGCATTTTTGATCTTTCTGGTCACTGCCAGGAAAACTCCGTGTCGTCCTTATCGTTACCTGGTTATGGACCAGAAGAATCACAGACCTATGCCCACTGCTTGGACGAAGACCTCTATTTCCGGTATAGTAGATTACAAGTCATCAGAACGGGGCCCTTTATCTTCAAGACAAGCATAGGAGCGTAAAAACAAGACATGCCCCCTAAAACACCGGACGACAAGCAACCTAAGAAAAAACCCTCCACCACAAAAAAAACGACACCGGCAAGCAAGACGGCCACAAAAGCCGTGAGCAAAACCGTGGCGTCAGGGGCGACCAAACGACCAGCGATGTCTCAGACAAAACTCAATAGTCCCAAGACCTCCTATCCAGGTCCTTCTATGGCCCTATCCGAGGAATTACGGGAACAAATAGCCCAACGGGCCTATGAAATCCATCAACGACGCGGAGGCCAACATGGCAGTGATTGGGAAGATTGGCTCCAAGCCGAGCGTGAGATCCTCTTACAGCAGCCTCCGCGCTACTAGCGGAGCCTCGGCATATCAGTTTTTGAAAACCAGACACCAACGACTCACTAACATTCTAACAATGGAGGATATCTCACATGGATAACGACACTCGATATGTCTTGCTCGCCGGACTTTCACTAATGGTCGGAGTGGTTCTCGGAACCGGCCTTGGGCTGTTGATGGCTCCGCAGTCAGGCTCCCGAACCCGTCGTCAGTTAAAGAACATGATGGAGGATGCGAGCGAACGGGCCGGAGAATTCGCGGATGATGCCAAAGAAGCCGTCACCGACATCGTGGAACGCAGCAAAAAATTTGTCGTCTAGCGGACTGATGCCAGAAGGGCCTATTCTGCCAAAACGCCCATGTCTCTCTTAACCGTTTGGACCTCTAGCCCTGATGCGGGCATAGAGTGGTTGATTCGGTTTATGCCCGAGCCTTATTCCATCGGTCCCAGGGACATGTGACGATGAAGTACTTAGTCAGGATTTCGGGGTTCGGAACAAAACAAGCCCCCGAGAGACTAAATGGTAGGGTTGCCCCCCTTTCAGCAATTTCATATGTTGGGGACTCTTCTTGTCAAAAGGGAGAGCGGTGTCAAACTCCAACTCCCACCGCACCGACTTGGTATGAGCAGGAAGAATGAAATCCACATCCTCATGATGGGCGTTTATTAACACGAGAAACGTCTCGTCGACAATCGGCCGTCCTTGACTATCTTTCTCCACAATGGCATCGCCCGCTAACCGGATCCCCAATGTGCGGAGCCCCATCTGCCAATCTTCATGCGACATTTCTTTTCCATGCGATCCGAACCAGGCAACATCTTTCACTTCTGAATCCTCTACCCGGCGCCCTTGAAAAAACCTTCGTCGTTGAAACACCGGATGGGTTTTTTTTATGTCAATGAGCAGTTTCACAAATTCCAGCAATCCGAGTTGGGATCGCGTCAGGTTCCAATTCACCCAACTCAACTCGTTATCCTGGCAATAGGCATTGTTATTACCCTGTTGGGTACGACCCAATTCATCCCCACCACAGATCATCGGCACTCCCTGGGATAACAACAAGGTGGCGAAAAAATTCCGGACCTGCCGGTCACGCAATTCCTGAATCGCGGGATCATCGGTCGGGCCTTCGACACCACAATTCCAACTATCATTGTCATCGGTCCCATCCCGATTTCCCTCCTGATTGTCTTCATTATGCTTGTGGTCATAGGACACCAAATCCTTGAGGGTAAAACCGTCATGGGCCGTCACAAAATTAATACTGGCGTAGGGTTGGCGTCCGCTTTCACCATAGAGATCGCTGCTACCGGACCAACGATGCGCGATTTCCCCAAGTAAGCCACCATCCCCTTTCCAATATCGGCGGATGGAATCACGGTATTTTCCATTCCACTCCGCCCACCCAGGTGGAAAATTTCCCACTTGATAGCCGCCTTCCCCCAGATCCCATGGTTCGGCGATCAGTTTCACCTGCGACAACACGGGATCCTGATGAATGATGTCAAAAAAGGCGCTGAGTCGATCCACATCGTGCAACTCACGGGCAAGTGCGGATGCCAGATCAAAACGGAAGCCATCCACATGCATATCAATCACCCAATACCGCAAGCTGTCCATGATCAACTGTAAGGTCCGTGGATGTCGGACATTCAGCGTATTTCCACAACCGGTATAATCCATGTAATAGCGTGGATTGTCAGGAGACACACGATAATAGGACGCGTTATCAATCCCACGAAATGATAAGGTCGGCCCAAAGTGATTACCTTCTCCGGTATGGTTATAGACCACATCAAGGATGACTTCGATGCCGGCACTATGAAGTTTTCTGACCATGGATTTGAACTCATCGACCTTTTCTCCTCCACCGGGGAAAGCGGAATACCGGATGTCCGGCGCAAAATACCCAATGGAGTTGTATCCCCAATAATTCGTGAGGCCCTTTTCTTTCAGATAGAGATCATTCACAAAATGTTGAACCGGCAATAATTCCACTGCGGTAATCCCGAGCGATTGAAAATATTTAATAACCGCCGGAGACGCCAAGCCCGCATAGGTTCCCCGCAATGATTCAGGAACATCCGGATGCCGCATCGTCATTCCCTTAACGTGGACCTCATAGATCACCGTCTGCTCCCAGGGAATATTCAGAAGTTGGTCTCCCCCCCAACTGAACGCCTGATCGACGACAACCCCTTTAGGCACGTTTCCCGCATTGTTTCGATCATCAAATGAGAGATCGCCTTCCGGATCTCCAAGCCGATAACCAAACATGGAATCGGACCATCGAACGACACCCGTCAAGGATTTCGCATAGGGATCGATGAGAAGCTTGGCAGGATTAAACCGATGTCCCGCCTCGGGATCATACGGCCCATGCACCCGGTATCCATAGAGTTGGCCAGGACGCACCTCAGGTAAATACACATGCCAGACTTGATCCGTTCGTTCTTCAATCGTAATCAGGTGGGTTTCCTGGTCCTGAAGTTCATTGTCAAACAGACAAAGATCGACCCCTGTCGCATTTTCGGAAAACAAAGCGAAATTGACTCCCTGCCCATCCCATGTGGCACCAAGAGGGTATGATCGACCTGGCCAAATTTCCATAACGACTGTTCTCCTGGATGTGGTTATCTTGGTGTCTGCAAAAGCGGAGAGCATGATATAGAATAATCTTAATCTAGGCAAACGGAAATAGACGATCCCGACGTTCCATATACAGTCCTCCCATCATTTGTTAAGCTTTCAATCATTGCCAATCAACCAGCCAACAGGTCCAATCCAAGAATAACCGACAGGGAGGAAAGACGTTTGGGAAATTCAAAGACATTACCGTGTCGATTAGAGCTTGGCGCATCCTGCATCAACGCTTCTTCTGTGGAATTTCGAGTGTGGGCACCCAAAGCCCATTCGCTCGCAGTCAAAATCATAGGAAGTGTTAGGGAACCTATTCCCCTTAGCCAGGAATCCTTTGGGTATTGGAAAGGCACCGTGCAGGACATCTCTCCAGGCACCCGCTACCAGTATCTATTAAACGACACCATCGAGCGCCCTGATCCGGCTTCCCGTTCGCAACCGGATGGCGTGCATGGCCCATCGGAAATTATCGATCCGCTTGCGTTTTCGTGGACGGATCGAGAATGGCGTGGAATGCCGCTTGAGCAATACATCATATACGAGCTCCACACCGGAACCTTTACTCCTGAAGGTACCTTCGATGCCATGATCAACCGTCTGCCCTATTTGCGTGAACAGGTTGGCATTACCGCCATCGAACTTCTGCCGGTGGCACAATGCCCCGGGACAAGAAATTGGGGATACGATGGAGCGCATCTCTTTGCTCCACAAAACAATTATGGAGGACCGGACGGTCTCAAGCGGCTCGTGGATGCCTGTCACGCAGCCGGTCTCGCGGTGATTATGGACGTTGTGTATAACCACCTGGGCCCGGAAGGAAATTACCTTGGCGATTTTGGCCCGTATTTCACCGACACTTACAGAACCCCCTGGGGGAGCGCCATCAATTACGATGGACCGGAGAGCGACCCCGTCAGACATTTTGTGATCAGCAATGCCGCGTACTGGACTCATGAGTATCACATTGATGCCTTACGCCTGGATGCGATTCACGGCATCTTCGACTTCAGCGCGAAGCATCTTCTTCAGGACATTGGGGAAGCCGTTCACGCAGAGGGACAACGGCTCAATCGCCAGGTGCATGTGATAGCCGAAAGCGACCTGAATGATGCTCGCATTATTTCGCCCATCTCAAGAGGCGGGTATGGCTTGGACGGGCAATGGAGTGATGACTTTCATCATACCCTTCATACCGTGCTGACAAAAGAGCATAAGGGATACTATGAAGACTTTGGTCAGCTCAAAGACTTGGCCAAAGCCATACGAGAGGGAGTGGTCTATACAGGACAATATTCTCCACACCGACGGCGAAAACACGGCAATTCCTTCAAGCCATGTTCACCAGAACAACTTGTGGTGTGCGCCCAAAATCATGACCAAATCGGCAATCGTGCACAGGGAGACCGCCTCAGTAGCTTGGTGAGCTTTGAAGCCCTCAAGGTCGCCAATGCCACTGTGCTTCTCTCCCCTTATCTTCCGCTCTTGTTTATGGGGGAAGAGTATGGCGAAACCGCTCCTTTTTTGTACTTTATCGACCACGGGGATGCGGCCTTAATTGAAGCGGTCCGACAGGGAAGAACAAGAGAATTTGCGGCGTTCGGATGGACAGACATCCCCGATCCCTATAGTCAAGAAACCTTTGATCGTTCTAAGCTTCGACCTTCCCTGGAAACCAATCCTCAACAACAGGCCCACGTGCAGTGGTGCCAGGCCTTGATTCATCTGCGCAAGTCTGTTCCAGCACTGGGGACCGGAGGGAAAGGCCATAAAATTCAGATTGGGTCTCATGCGAAAAGTCAGTTACTGATCATCCATCGCCGTGCCAAACAGGGGCCTGACGCACTTATGCTCCTGGGGTTTCACCACAAGGCATCATTAGCGTTGGTCAAACTTCCGCCTGGGAGATGGGAAAACACGCTAGATAGTGGGACCTTCCCCGTGAGCGATCAGAAAGAACTTCTGCCCCCCCCCAACCTGACCATTCAGAATGCGGAAAGGGTCACTCTCCAGCTTCCACCCTATCCGGCCTGGATTTTCCTGAAAGCCGACTAGCTTCCGCTCAAGACCATCGACCACGATCTCTAAGATGAAGAACACTCCTCTCGGGAAGAGGAGTGTTCTTGGCGAGGAGTAGAAGTCCTTGCAGCCTGATACCCGCAACCTGATGGGGAGAGAAGTGGAAGAAAAATTATCTTCCCGAGAGCCTGGAAATTTAGACAGGCTTAAAAAAAACTGCGGCTAACGGCGGGATCGTGATGAGCACAGAAAACGGTTGACCATGCCAAGACATGTCTTCAGCCTGCACTCCTCCTCCATTCCCCATATTGCTTCCACCGTACGCCTCTGAATCACTGTTCAACAGCTCTCGGTAATATCCGGCGGTCGGCACACCCATACGATAGCCTTCTCGAGGAACAGGGGTAAGATTCAAGGCACACACCACAATATCCGACGGGTCCTTAGCCCGTCTGAAATAGGTGATCGTCGATTGTTCGCTGTCATGGAGATCAATCCATTGAAATCCGGTCCAATCATAATCTACCTGATGGAGGGCAGGTTGAGAGACATACAACCGATTCAAGTCAGCGACATACCGTTGAAGCCCTCGATGGGGCTCATACTCGAGAAGATGCCATTGCAGGCTATCATCATGATTCCACTCCCACCATTGCCCGATCTCGCAGCCCATAAATAACATTTTCTTTCCAGGATGACCCCACATGTGGCCATACAAGGCTCGCAAGTTCGCGAAACGCTGCCACTCGTCCCCCGGCATTTTATCCAGAAGAGTTTTTTTACCATGCACCACTTCATCGTGAGAAAGCGGGAGCACGAAATTTTCGGTGAAGGCATAGATTAACCCGAAGGTGACGTTATTGTGATGGTATCTCCGATAAAGGGGATCCAAGCTAAAATAATCCAGGGTATCGTGCATCCACCCCATATTCCATTTAAACGTAAATCCCAATCCCCCGACATAGGTCGGGCGAGAGACCCCCGGCCATGCGGTGGATTCTTCGGCAATCATCACAATGCCGGGATGCTCCTGATGAGCCACCAGGTTCAGTTCTTTCAAAAACTCCACCGCCTCCAGGTTTTCCCTGCCCCCGAATTTATTGGGAATCCATTCGCCGGATTTTCGTGCATAATCAAGATAGAGCATCGACGCGACAGCATCCACGCGAAGACCATCGATATGGTACCGGTCGAACCAACTGAGTGCGCTATTAATCAGAAAGTTTTTGACTTCGGTCCGGCCGTAATTAAAGATTCGACTTTTCCATTCCGGATGGAAGCCTAATTTCGGATCCGAATGGTCATACAAATTTGTTCCATCAAACCAGGCCAACCCATGAGGATCTTCCGGAAAGTGGGCAGGAGCCCAATCCATCAAGACCCCAATCCCGGCCTGATGACAGGCATCAACAAACGCCATGAAATCCGTGGGAGTACCAAACCGGCTGGTTGGGGCAAAATAGCCGGTGGCCTGATAGCCCCAAGACCCGTCAAACGGATGTTCAGTCACCGGCATTAACTCAATGTGAGTAAACCCCATGTCTTTCACATAGGGAATAAGCGTTTGAGCTAATTCTGAATAGGTCAACCATCTGGAGCCTTCCTCCGGAATACGTCTCCATGACCCTAAATGCACCTCATAGATAGACCAAGGTTGAACAAGGGGATCCAGGCCTTGCCTGGCGTTCATCCACTCCCCGTCCTGCCATTCATACCCAGAAAGGTCACGAACAATAGAGGCCGTTTTTGGTCGCAGCTCGGCTGAAGAGGCATAAGGATCCGCTTTCAAAAACGGAGCATCTCCATTTTGAGGTGACAGTTCAAATTTATATACCACGCCCTCATTCATATCCGGAATAAATAACTCCCAGATTCCACCCCCTCCCCGGCTTCTCATCGGATGCCGACGCCCATCCCACTCATTGAAATCTCCAACCACACTGACCCGCTTGGCGTTCGGTGCCCACACAGCAAAATTGACCCCTTGAACTCCGTGATGAGTGCAGACTTGTGCCCCAAGCTTTTCATAGGCTTTATAGAGTTTTCCCTCCCCGAACAAATGCAAATCAAAGTCTGAGATGAGCGGGGGAAACGCATAGGGGTCATGACGTAGGGCAGCTTTCCCCTGACGATCGACGATGCGAAATTGGTAATCCGTTCCCAGGGAAGGACCGTCCCACCGTGTTTCAAAGACTCCATCAGGGTGGACAAGCTTCATGGGAACAGGGGTACTGCCATTCTGACCAGGAAGGAGAACCACCTCGGCGGCTTCAGGCAGAAAAGCCCTGATACAGACACCAGAAGAATCCGTCGATTCATCTCGCTGAGGACCCAATACGGAAAACGGATCCCATTCCATGGCGGAAACCAGACGTTGAAAACGATTGGAGAGTGTTGGCATTGCCAAGAATTCCTTTCTATGTTAATTAAACACTCTAACATAACAAAAGGGACTATGTATTCCGCACTGTTGGCGTTTCTGCTCCTGTTGTTTTTGGCTGTTGCCTTTTCTCTACAGAACCCCGAACCCATTATCTTGAACTTTTTCGGCTGGACCTTTCAAGGATCGTTGGTCGTGGTGTTGATGAGTACTCTGGCACTTGGGGCCTTGTTGAGTGTCTTGGCGTTGTTGCCCTCTTATATTAAAAAAACCCGGCTGATTGCCCGGCAACAAAAAACGATTGCGACACTAGAACGATCCGTGGCGGAGTTCACACAACCACCAACCAACACCTAAATTTCTATGAAAAGCCCTTCCGGATCTCGTCGCAAAAAAATCCCAGAACGGACTCCACAAAAAGTCCTGGCCATGATCATGGCCGGTGGTAAGGGCGAACGGCTGATGCCGTTAACCGAACAACGAAGTAAACCGTCCGTGCCTTTTGCCGGCACCTATCGCATCGTCGATTTCGTCCTCAGCAATTTCATCAATTCCGGCATCCAGGCCATGTATGTTCTGGTGCAATACCGTTCACAATCCTTGATTGAACATCTCAGAAGGGCCTGGCGCTTTGGCGGCACAAACCGCCAAAACTTCATTACCGTCGTCCCTCCACAAATGAAGGGACGCGGCAAATGGTATGAAGGGACAGCGGATGCCGTCTATCAGAATATTAACCTCATCCAGGACTTCGCGCCAGGATTGGTAGCCGTCTTCGGAGCCGATCATATTTACCGGATGGATGTCCGGCAAATGATCCAATTTCATCTTGACCATGAAGCGGATGTGACCGTGGCCTCCCTTCCCGTTCCGATTCAGACCGCAAAGGGGTTCGGAATTGTCGAGGTCAATGCGAATCATCAAATTATCGGGTTTGAGGAAAAGCCGGCTTCTCCCAAGCCCATGCCTGACAATCCGGGGATGGCGTTTAGTTCGATGGGGAATTATATCTTTAACGCTGAAATCCTTATGAAAATTTTGGAACAAGACGCCAGTCAAGCCGGCACACACGACTTCGGGAGGAATATTATTCCGTCCCTCATCAAATCGAACCGGGTTTTAGCCTATGATTTCATGGACAATGTGGTTCCCGGTATTCATCCTTATGAAGAATGGGGATATTGGCGCGATGTGGGAACGCTGGAGGCCTATTGGCAAGCCAACATGGACATCTTGGGGGAGTCGCCTATTCTGGACTTACGGAATGTCAAATGGCCTATTTTGACCGATGCGTCGGTCGAACCCGTCGCCAGTTTGGTGCGATCTCAGATGGATGATGCCATGGTCGGCCAAGGCAGCCTCGTGGTAGACAGTACGGTTAAACGTTCCATCATCGGACGTAATGTCAGGATTGGAGAAGGCTGCACCATTGAAGAATCGATTATTCTTGACGGAACACTCATTGGCTCCAATTGCCACCTTCACCGGTGTATCATTGACCGGTTTAACATCATCTCGTCCGGGACCACGCTAGGCGACAAACACGGACGAGACAGTCGACGATCCACAGCCGGGAAGCTTGGCCTCACCCTCTTCCCTCGTGGACAATCGTATGGGGGACGGGCCATCCATTCCTCACCCTCCTCTTTAACATAAAGGAGGGAGCATGACTCCTTTGCCTCTGCACATTCCGCTCTCGACCTATCGCCTGCAATTTAACTCGTCGTTCACGTTCCAGGACGCCTCTCGCATTCTTCCCTATTTGTCTCAACTTGGCATTACCGACTGCTACGCCTCACCCTATCTGAAAGCAGCTCAAGGGAGCACTCATGGATACGACGTGGTCGATCCCACGGAATTGAATCCGGAGATCGGGACGGAAGCCGATTATCAGGCATTTATCCAAACTCTCCACCAACATGGCATGGGTCAGATTCTGGACGTCGTGCCGAATCATATGGGTATAGCCGGATCGACGAATCTTTGGTGGCAGGATGTCTTGGAAAATGGTCCTTCCTCCCATTACGCCACATTTTTTGATATTGACTGGACGCCGGTGAAGCCGGAATTGGAAAACAAAGTGCTTCTTCCCATTCTCGGTGATCAATACGGCATTGTGCTCGAAAACGAGGAAATCATCCTCCACTATGACGACGGGCAATTTTTCCTCACATACTATGAAAATCGCCTGCCTATTGATCCTTGCACGTGGAGTACCATCCTGACCTTTAGGCAAGACACCCTCAACCAAAGCCTGGAAAATTCCGATCCGCACTTGCATGAATACCAAAGCATTATCACCGCCCTCTCCCATTTACCGGCCAGAACCGAAACGGAAACCGAGCGGGTTGCCGAACGATACCGGGAAAAAGAGGTGATCCGCCGCCGCCTCTCCACGGTGATTGCAGAAAATTCAACCATTCGCAATTTTCTGTTGGAGAACATTCGGCTACTCAATGGCATCAAGAACTCTCCGCGCACATTCGATGTCCTCGACCACCTGGTGAGTCACCAAGCCTATCGACTGGCCTATTGGCGGGTAGCCGCTGAAGAAATTAATTATCGCCGGTTTTTTGACATCAACCAACTGGCGGCCATTCGCATGGAGCAACCAGAGGTCTTCCAAGCGGCCCATCAAAAAATATTTGAATTATTAACATCCGGTGCCGTGAATGGCCTGCGGATTGATCATGTCGATGGGCTCTATAACCCCAGGGCCTTTCTGGCCCAATGGCAACAATGGGCATCTGAACATTTGGACGTTCAGGCAGATGCGCAAGGTCGCTCTCTCTATCTCCTCGTTGAAAAAATCCTGGGCACAGAGGAACGCCTCACTTCTGATTGGCTGTGCCATGGCACCACCGGATATGACTACCTTGCCTTAGTCAATCAATTATTCATCCAGGAAACCCATCAACGACAGATCGAACAGATCTACAGCCGATTTACCAAACAGTCTCTCCAATATGACGACCTGGTCTACGACTGCAAAAACCTCATCATGACAAGCTCCATGTCAGGAGAAATCAATGCCTTAGGGCATCAGCTGAATGTACTCAGCGAGCGAAACCGACGCTCACGGGACTTTACGCTGAACAGTCTGATCCATGCCATCCGCGAAATCATTGCGTGTTTCCCCGTGTATCGAACATATATTGGACCGGACCCTCTCGAAGGCGTGTTGGATCGTGATCGCGCGTATATTCGGTTAGCAGTGGCGCGAGCTAAACGGCGCAATCCCGCCATCAGCAACCTGGTATTCGATTTTATCCGCGATCTTCTCTTGAGAATCCCCCAGAATTCCCCTGATCTTGATTGGGAGGTGATTCGCCCTTTTGTCATGAAATTCCAGCAGACCACCAGCCCGGTCACTGCGAAAGGCGTTGAAGATACGGCCTTCTATAGTTACAACCGCCTCACATCACTGAATGAAGTCGGCGGAGAGCCGCAACACTTTGGGGTACCGCTTTCAACATTTCACCAATACATGCAGGATCGGGCCACCCAATGGCCATCAAGCCTCTCCTCCACGTCCACCCACGACACCAAACGTAGCGAGGATGTCCGGGCCCGAATCAATGTGTTGTCGGAAATTCCTACAGAATGGCGGCAGCATCTTAGAACCTGGAATCGGCTGAACAAAAAAGCTAAGCAAACAATCAACGACCAACTGGCACCGAGCTTGAATGAAGAATATTTGATTTACCAGACACTGCTCGGTGTCTGGCCATTTGGTGGGCTCTCGGAACCGGCTCAACAACAATTCTTGGCACGTATCCAGGGGTATATGGTTAAAGCCTTACGGGAAGCGAAAGTAAACACCAGTTGGTTAAACCCCGATGAAGCCTATGAGACCGCCGTCGGCGAATTTCTTTCCCGCATTCTTTCTCTCAGGCCCTCAAACGCCTTTCTCCAAGACTTCATTCCCTTTCAACAACGCCTTGCCAAATATGGCATCTATAATTCTCTGACTCAGGCCCTTATTAAAATCCTCGCTCCCGGTGTCCCCGATTTTTATCAAGGCACGGAGCTTTGGGATTTCAGTCTGGTCGACCCGGACAACCGGCAGCCAGTGGATTACCTCTTCAGGCAACAACGGCTGTCCGAATTACAGCACCAGCAACAGACTACCGCTCCTCTCGACCTTGTCCATACGTTATTACAGGATGCGGAAAACGGCTTAATCAAAATGTATCTGACCACCACCGCTCTTCATGTCCGGAAGAGCAACCCACGCCTGTTTCTGGAAGGAACGTATCTGCCACTGGAGAGCAAGGGAGAGCAGGCACATCATGTGTGTGGGTTTATTCGCCAGGATCACACAAATATCTGCCTGACCGTGTTCCCACGATTTTTGACCAGCCTCATCCCGGATCAGACCACCAGTCCGCTCGGAGAATCGATATGGGGACAAACCTCGATACTGCTCTCTCCGGAACTAGCGTCTCACTCGTTTCGAAATATCTTGACCCAGGAAATTGTCACTCCACAAAATTGTCTCGGCATGTTAGGATTACCCGTAGGAACGCTTTTTCAACATTTTCCTTTTGCCCTATTGGAGCCTGTCTCATGACTATGAGCAAATTGAACACGGTACATGCTTCTGACCAAGAACCGCACTCTGATCAGTCCACCGCGGAGGGAGAGTTAGGATGGGAGGGACACGTTCATTTCTCTGAAGATGTGCCGTTATGGAAACGGGTGCTCGACACATGGCCTGAGCTCCGAACGGGCTTATCCTACAGTCTTATTTTTGCCTCTGGAGTTCTTTTGGGAGGAGCCATCATGGCGATGGCCTCATCGAAAGCTCATCAGGACCGGTCATAAAAATACACGAATTGCTAAGGAGGGATTTCACGATGGATGACCATACGACGCAAGGCGACTCAGGTTGGGTCAATACGTTTGTCTTCATTGCAGGCTTTCTTTTAGGAGCCGGTACCGCCATACTCCTGACGCCTGAGACAGGAACTCACCTGCGCGATCGATTGGCACGAGGAGCAAAAACCGCACAGGACGAATTTTCGGATATGGCTTCCCAAACGAAAGAGGCCGTGCATGCCTGGTCTGAAGAAGCCAGGAAAACCATGAAACAGGCGGCCACTCGAGTCAACTCTGCCGTCGATGCCACCAAACATGCCGTGAAAACTGATTCTTTCGACGAGTAACGCACCCACCGTCGTTCCATTTGAAGGGGGAGCATCTCCCCCTTCACTATCCTCGCTCTCGCAAGCACTCGACTCCAGTCATTCCGTTTCTCGTGAGAGAAGACAAGGTTTGCCTCTTCCCACCTTGTCCGGACTCTCGATTCGTGCGAGAGTAGATCGTATGACGACTTCAGATTCGATCGCCTCTCCTCTCACCTCCCGGCTTAAGCTTGGGCTTGTGCTCAATGGCGTCATCATTCTGGCTGAATTCATCGGCGGATATCTGACAAATAGCCTTGGGTTAATGAGCGATGCCGGGCACAACCTGATCGATCAAGGCTCCCTCTTGTTAGCCTTGTATGCGCATATTCTCGCCGCTCAACCCGCCACGGAACATCGGACGTTTGGCTACCACCGCGCCGGAACCATTGCGGCGTTCCTCAATAGCCTTCTGCTAATTTTCACAGGGGGAATTATCGGAGTTCTTGCCCTCAACCGGATGTTTTCACCGGTTGAAGTTCCTGGCCTTTGGGTCATGGGCATCGCTGGCATCAGCTTGATCGCCAATCTCGCCGTCGCCTTGTTATTGCGCCGGGGAGCTGAAGAGGACCTGAATATTCGCGGCGCATTTCTTCATATGGTGATGGATGCCTGGATGTCCCTTGGCGTCATCATCTGCGGGTTGGGTATCGTCTTGACCGGCCTCACCATTTTAGATCCCCTGATCAGTCTGATTTTGGTCATCCTCATTACGAAAGGGAGTTGGCCACTCTTTCGTGAATCGCTGGATATTTTACTGGAGTCCACTCCCCCTCACATCACGACTTCCGATATTGTAGCCACCATCGAAAACATTCCTGGTGTCAAAAAAGTTCATGATCTGCATATCTGGTCGGTTGAACCCCGCATTGTAATGTTGACGTGTCACGTCTTAGTGGACACCGAGACCGTCCCTGACAAAGATCAACTGCTCCAACCCATTCAATCAACACTCTCTTCGAAATTTGGCATTCATCACTTAACCGTACAACTGGAAACCGAATGCCATGAGCAAGAGGACCTGCATTGCAATCTCAGTTACCTGACGAACGGATCATCTGCCACAGAGCCCATTTTTCCTCATCTGCATCATCATTAACCCGCAAGAGGCTTCCTTCGAAACACCCGTGTCTTGAGTAAGAAACCCACCCCTCCTCCTAACAGCGCCCCCAGGCCAACTCCGACCAACACGTCTGTGACATAATGGGCACCCAGAAATACCCGGGACAATCCAATCAGCCCAAGAAATGGCCACAATACCCACCCTAGGGAGGGGTAGAGCATGACGAGAAAGCTAATAGCCGTGCCTGAATTCAACGCGTGATTGGACGGCATACTAAAAGCCCCCCCACACCCGACTAATTCATGAATGTGCTCGAGAACCTGGCAGGGCCGTGGACGGCCACTCAGT
>JAOTTP010000076.1 GCA_029864405.1 Nitrospirota bacterium | reverse complement strand
ATCTATGAGATTTTGGAAATGGGATTCATCTTCTCTTCGGTTATGCCCGACAGTAGTCATCGGCCATCCATCCTTATTCCCCGCATTGTCATCCTGATCCATTCGACTTCGCTCAGGACAAGGGCCGGCGAAGGATCTGAGCCCAGCCGCACCCGCGCGCATCGACACGCGATGCCCCTCCGTCATTCCCGCCAGGAGTAAGCGGGAATCCATCTTCTTCTCCGACATGCCCGAGACATATTGAAGATCGTCCCTTTTTCGAAGGGGCTGGTTTCACGTTGGGTGCGGCGATCATCTCTCAAAAGTCCATACTCATGCCTGACCCCATATCCACTCTCCTTTGAGCACCCGATCAGGGTGGTGACGGATCTTTCCCTGCCAAAATCATACGCAGCATTGAGATAGGTGGAATGTAGTCTGACGATTAAGGGAAGCCGGAGTTCCACCCTGAGAAAATGGGGGGAGTGAGATTAATCGATCATCTATGAGATTTTGGAAATGGGATTCATCTTCTCTTCGGTTATGCCCGACATTCGTCATCGGCCATCCATCCTTATTCCCCGCATTGTCATCCTGATCCATTCGACTTCGCTCAGGACAAGGGCCCCGCGAAGGATCTGAGCCCAGCCGCACCCGCGCACAGCGACACGCGACGCCCTTCCGTCATTCCCGCCAGGAGTAAGCGGGAATCCATCTGCAGCCGTCATACCCGACATTTGTTATCGGGTATCTATCTGATTGTCATCCTGAGCAGCAGCGAAGGATCTGAGCCCAGCCGCACCCGCGCACAAGAACGACTCCCGACCCCATACACCCCCCGGCATTCCCGCCAGTCGTCAGCGGGAATCCATCTTCCTCTCCTGCATGCCCGACACATGTTGGAGACCGTCCCTTCTTCGAGGGGCCTGGTTGCACGTTGGGTGCGCTGATCACCTTTCAAAAATCCATACTCATGTCTGACCACGAATCCGAATCCGAATCTGACCCCCAATCCCAACTCTCATCTGTCATTCCGACACGAGTCTTGCTTGCCGTCCCATTCCCAATTGCGTTCCAATCCCATAACATTGACAATACCCCATCTGGAGCAACACGAAGATCCCATGGAGCCTCATGATGAAAAAGCTTAAACATATCCTCCTATTTACTGCCTGTGTGTTTCTCACCTCCCTTGGATACTTCCTTGCCATCTATCCGAATCGGCCTGAAGACCCCGAGCACGAAACGTTCCTGCGCGAAATGGGCGAAGTCTTCGGGACACTCGGCGTCTGGGCACTGGTCATTATTTATGGACGAACGTTGGTGAAATTGGCGTTTGGTCAGGGTGGCCTCGCTCAGCGACTCGTCCCAGAGGAGTATGACGTGTCGGCGATCCCACCATTCAAAACTCTTCTCAATTTTTTGAATAGAACGCACGTCTTCGTGGGCGTGGCCGCCATTGCCGTCATCTTGTTGCACATCGCGATGGTCGGCCTGCACGCAGACATCTTATTTTTCCCGGCCGTCTTGGCGCTGGTGCTATGGCAAGGCCTGTTTGGGTTTTTCCTCACCTGGCGATATTCTCCGCAGGATATGAAAAAAGTCGCCTATGTGGTGCATGCGCAATTTTTAAGCGGCATCATGATCGGCATCTTTTCGGTGTTTGGGCATCTGCTGCTCGACGATTAGTCCATTAGGGGGAAGAGCACGGTGAGTTTTTAGATGAAATCCCCGTGGACCCAAATGGGTCTGGTCAAGGGAACTCCCAGGCAGACCGGGCGGCCTGAATGAGGAACGGGCCTTCGATGGCATGGACGGTCTATATCTTGGAATGCACCGATAACAGCTTGTACACGGGGATCACGGTGGATCTGGCACGACGTCTTGAGGCGCACTCGATTGGGAAGGGGGCCAAATATACCAAACACCGTGGGCCGTTCACCGTGGTGTTAACCGAATTACAGGATACGAGAGGGCAGGCCTTAAAAAGAGAAGCGGCGATCAAAGCCATGACCAGAGAAGAAAAATTGGGCTTAATCGGGACGGGATAACACGATCCCTTGCACGCTCCCTCCTCTGCTGTTCATCCATCATCACCATTTTCTCCCCCTCATTGTCATCCTGATCCATTCGACTTCGCTCAGGACAAGGGCTCGGCGAAGGATCTGTGTCCAGCCGCAACCCCGCACATCGAAACGCTACGGCTCTCCGTCATTTCCCCCGGTAGTAAGCAGGAATCTATCGTCATTCCTACACCGGAGTGAGTCCTGAGCAAACCGAAAAGAAAAAATCCCTCCCACTCCCACCCGAGGTCGGCCAATAGAAACGGGGGAGGGGAGGAGACCACTGGTTGGTAGGCAAGGCAGTCGTGATGTGTGATTGCTAGAACAGATCCCATTCAGTTCTGATGAGGAGATCCTCCACGATAAATGGTTGGGGGCAGCAAGATTAATTTTCCGCATGCTTTAGGGAAAGACCACAGTTTCCTTCTTTATTTCCTGAAATCCAGCCGTCCCTTTTTCCGCAGGGGACAAAGAATTATTTAACAACAGACTTGCCCCCTTTACGGGGCAGTTCAAAAAAGCATGCCCTGATCCTAACGAATGGTTCGTCCAGCAAGGCCACAAATTGCCTGGCTCATCCTGAAAGGTGAAACCATTGTTGACGCGCGGAGCGTACTTTCAGTACGTGAGCACGGCAAAAAGGCGATCTACCTGCGCAAAGCCGCTCCCGGCCTTCGTAGCCAAAGCTACTTTGGTGGAGTAGGCCCGGCGAAGGCAGGGAACCCCGCTGGTGGCTTTTTTCAACATTCCCTGAGAAGAGCCTTGACTCAAGCCTCAACATTCAGGATAAAGAATGGAACTCCACAAGCAGCCGGCGCTCCCTCTTGGAAAGACCACCATATCGTCACGGCAATCGTAAAGGACACTCAGAATGAGAACCCCACAACATGGATTAATCATCAATAGGAGTCGAAGGGAGGCTGGAATATGCCAACCCTGAGAAATACCATAGAAGCGCTCGTCCAGATAATCCATCACTATTTCATCTGGGCCACCCTCGGCGCCTATGTCCTTGCGGCCACCGCCCCGCAACTCGGCCTCTGGATTCGGAATATCGACCTGGGGAGCATCACTCTCCAGCAGAACCAGGTGGTGCTTTCCGTGCCACTCTTGTTACTGGCCGCGCTCTTATTCAATGCCGGGCTTGGTGTCAAAATGCAGGAGCTTAGGCAATTACTCCATACACCATTCGTGCTGTTGAGTGGTCTCGTTGGAAACCTGGCCACACCTCTTGTCTGTATCCTGGGGTTCAGCCTGGCGTTACAACTCTGGTATGAACCGGAAGAGGTACAACAGATTCTGGTCGGCCTGGCTCTCGTCGCCGCCATGCCCATCGCAGGAGCCTCCCCCGCATGGGCACAGAATGCCAACGGCAATCTGGCGCTCAGCCTCGGACTCGTCCTGCTCACCACGGCCCTCAGTCCGCTCTTCACCCCTATGGTGCTCCATGTTGTCGGCTTCGTGACCATCGATGATTACTCTGAAGATTTGCACGAACTCGCTTCAAACGGCGTGGTCGCATTCCTGGGTATTTGGGTCATTCTGCCTGCCGTGCTCGGCATCCTGACCCAATGGGTGCTCGGAGAGCGTCGTCTGGCCACAAGCAAACCCTATGTCAAACTCGTCAACTATGGCGTCTTGGTGTCGCTCACCTATTCAAATGCCGCACTCGCCTTGCCCAAGGCCTTCTCGAACCCGGACCTCGACTTTCTGGCGATCATTGCGGTGCTCTCCTTCATGTTGTGCCTTGCCGCATTTGGTTCCGGATATGTCCTTTCCCGCTTGTTCCGAACAGACCGCAGCGACAGGGTCTCTCTGATGTTTGGGCTAGGCATGAATAATAATGGCGCAGGGCTGGTGCTGGCCTCCATGGCCTTAGGCAATCATCCGGAAGTCATGTTGCCCATTATCTTTTACAATCTTTTTCAACACCTTGTGGCCGCTTCGGTCGATCGTATCATGTTTCAGCAAGCCCAACAGAAGAAGGCAACAAGAGTCGGGGCATAAAAAAACTTTCCTTTCCCACACGCGTTCTTCTGCCGTTTGCCCGAGCAGACAGAGGCATAGGTGGAGATCCATCATTCAACGTCATCCCCGCAGGTCGTTGAGCCTGCCCCTGCAGTCGTTGGCAGGGGGGAATCCATCTTCTCTTCCACCTTCCTTCCTTCCTTCCTTCCTTCCTGCAGGGAGGTAGCGGGCAACCCTCTTCCCTCCGTCCTCCCTCCCAATTTGTCATCCTGAGGCCCCGCGAAGGATCTGAGCCCAGCCGCACCCGCGCAAGAAGAACGACGCCCGATCCCCCACTCCAGCTTGAACGCCTCGGCAATCTCCCACATATTGAAGGCCGTCCCGTCTTCGAGGGGCCTGGTTGCACGTTGGATGCGCTGATCCTCTCCAAAAAGTCCATACTCATGCCTGACCCCGAAAACGAGTCCCAGGCGACGATCGAAGCCTGGCGTCAGGAATACAACCAATGTCGACCTCACGCGGAGTGAGAAGATCTTACGCCTCTGGAGATTCTCCAACGGGCCCATGAATGCGGGAGTGAAGCAGCAGGGGTGGAAAGTTTCTCATAATCTCTGGTCCAAAATTGGGGGCAAGTCCAGTTGCAGCCATCAAAATCTGCTTTAGGAGAGTGAAGGGATACAAGACAAAGGGTAGTGTTCCCTTTTTTTGGCATTACATTAACGCACTGAATCAGCTTGTTTTATTGGTAAATCTTTTTACTAACGCTTCTAACGGCATTCGATTTACATTCCATATTCCATAAAACGGATGGTTTAAGTCTTCAATAACCATATATAAAAGATGAAGCGAAATGCAGAGACTTACGAGTATTGTTAGATGAATATAAATGTTTTGGACACCTAAAAGCATAAAAGCAGCGAGAATGACAACTGACATAAAGATCATTAATAGCTTCAGCCTAGGTGGCAACCTCTCATTTGCAAGTGCAATTCTTCTCGTACGTAATTTCGTAATATCAGATATATTCGCAATTATTGTCGTATAAACAATCACCTCATTTTCGGTATGAACTGTAATGTTTTTGCTCTTGCGCATAATTTCGTATAATTCCTCAGAGGTGTCGGAATCCATGGGTTCACGAGGATCGCTCATTTCTGACCATTCTTTATTTAATAATGAAGTAGTGTAATGAGAAAGAGCATTTTTTATACTCATTTTGACTACATTTTGTTCGTCGTCTAAATATATCAAGAAATCCCGAACAGTTTCGATGGCATTTAATTCATTCTCTAATGTCTGACTCAAGTCGCTATATTTCGATAGGACTGTAACTAATAAGAAACCCGCCACTATGGCGTAGACGATACCAAAGACACTGAAAAATGCACTCCAGGCTGCAACATCGTCATATATATCTTTGTACTGAACATACTCTTTTATTAACAACAAAATGAGTGCGGCCACAGCTCCTGAGACAATCAGTGGTGCTATAATTCTCATTGCTTTTTTCATAGTCACTTTAATCCTTGTTTCGCATTTACAAGCAAATCTTTAGTAATTTATGTAAAATGGCCCTACAAAATCAGACACGAAGTTAAGAGTCAGCTGCCTGCTCTTCAATTTCCTTAGGGCTGCAAGGGTCATGATGCAGGTGCCGTCCATTCTAAAAGGCCTCGATATATTTAAAGATCGCTTGCTGGGCTTTGAGTGGATCCTAAAAGGAGCGATCGTGCGTTAACTCTTTTTCCGGAGTGCTTTTAAACCCCCCCCGCCGCAAGTTATAACCGTTGTCTTCCCGACTCGACTTTAGCACAACCCGCGGTGGGGAGCAGGTGTAGTGGTCCAATCAAAATTGACAGAGAGAACATAATCCTAAGACCTTCGAGGTTTGTCCCGTTGATTCCCTATTGGACCACCCAAACTCACCCACGGATGGTGAACATCGAGGGGACATTCTTTGCCTTCGCACGGAGTCGCCGATTGAGCCTGAGGGTAAGATCGTTATGTCCTATTTCCAGTGGGGACGAGCCAACAAACAGGAATGCAGAACACAGTGCGATTGTCAGTCAGAGGACACGCTGAGCCTATGGAATCCGCATTCTCTTGGATCAGTGAGTATGGCTACTGGGCATTCTTCTCCTTGCTCATGTTGGGGATTCTTGGCCTTCCCATTCCTGACGAAACCCTCCTCATGTTTGCGGGATATCTCGTCTCTCAGGGAAAGCTTACCTTCCAGCCAACGATGGCGACGGCCTTCTTGGGTAGTGTCTGCGGGATCAGTCTCAGTTATTTTTTGGGTTGGTGGATCAGTCCACCGATCGTCCTGCGATGCGAACAAGTTTTTCATCCCAACACCTCCCCCATTGTCATCCTGATCCATTCGACTTCGCTCAGGACAAGGGCCGGCGAAGGATCTGAGCCAAGGCGGACCACCCAAGTCTCAGCAAAATCTCTCTGCCTGCTCTCCCCCAACATAGAGTCGTCAGGCCCGAACCCACATGTTGGAGACCGTCGCCTTCTCCGAGGGGCATGGTTGCAGGTTTGGTGCGCTGATCGTCTCCAAAAAGTCAATACTCATGCCTGACCCCGCATATGATCCATTCGACAAGGCTCAGGACAAGGGCTCCAGCGAAGGATCTGAACCCCCAAGCGAAACACGCAAGGTCAGCGAAACTCCGTCATTCCCGCCCGTCGTCAGCGGGAATCCATCTTCCTCTCCGTCATGCTCGAACCCGTGTTGGAGCCCGTCCCTTCTGCGAGGGACCTGGTTGCACGTTAGGTGCGCTGCTCACTCTCGAAAGTCCATACTCATGCCTGACCCCGAATCTGACCCCGAATCCCGAATCCGATCACATCGAGATCGGGAAGATTGGCGTCGGTCTTCTCGATCGGTGTCCTGGTGAAGCCGAGGAACGAGACCCTAGCCCCCTGCCTTCGCCGCTTTCGTCATCGCGACGTCCAAGTCCGAACGAAAATCTACTAATCCGCCCTCCCTTAGCTTTTGAAAGACGACGTTGTAACTCTTCGGCGAAATCATGTTGAACTGATAGCGCGTCGGAATCGTCTCCTTCTCAAGCCACTGGTTCAGCCGCTTGAAATGGTCCGTCGCATATTCGTGCTTTTTGATGTTATCGGGGGGAAGGGTCGGCGATTTCATCGTCTCCTTTGACCTCGACAACGAAGATTTGGTTGCCCTGCTTGATGAAAAAATCTGGGCTAAATTCTCCACGCTTTGGCTTATTTCCTTTCTTCCATGCATACTCGATCCAGTAGAAGCCAACGGGGGTGTTCTTTAGCCAAGCATCAATTTTTTGTGCGTTCTCTGTGTTCGTGAGCTCACGAACGAAAGTTCGTTCTGGCTTCGCGTCAGCGATAACCAGATTTGTAGGCGTCTTGAATAGGCTGCTTTTTGAAATCTTGACGCGGCCAATCACAAAATCTCCGTCTTCGTCGATTACCTCTTGAAAGAACTCCTTCTGCTCGTCAACCAGGGTGCCCTCACAACCCGGGACGTAGAACACCGACTTTGAACCGCGACGCAATTCGGCAGCGCTACAGCTTTCGACTTGGCGGGTGGACGTGCTCACTGAAAGGAGTGCCTTGGGTGATAGTTTGTAAACAACTCGCTTCGCTGCTTTACGCCGGAGCGTGCCCAACGCCTGCAAAAACTTCTGCCGGTTGTCGTCAGTGATTTTGCCGGTCTTAATCCCCGCATGTTTCAGCGATGCCGCAACAATCTCTTCGCACTTCACTAACGGAAAATTCTTCGCGTAGCTCGTGCGGTCCTTCGGGTCATCGGCATCCCTCGCTTCGATATCAATCGACTTGAGTCTCCGATACATCTCCTCCGCGACTTCCTCGACTGTCCATGTCTTGTGCTGAATCGTCGTCTTGAATTTCACGTGCTCGCCTGAGATAGCACGCTCAAACCCAACCGTCACGTCCTCCGCTTCGACTTGTGTTGGAAGATCGACATAGCCGTCCTCAAAGAGCTTGTATTCGCCCTTCTTGGCGTAAGTCGTAACGTCCTCGTCCCGTGTGTAGTCGAGATTGTGTAGCTCGAAGTTGTGAGGGGATGCCGGGTCAACCGTGGATGTCAGCCGCCGCTCGATCTCCAGAATCTCGTTCACCAGATGCTTGATCCGGTTCGACCAAGAATCGTGGTTGAAGACCGTAACGACTGGCTCTTCTCCCTTCCAGCTATCGGGCCAACGCAAGCCACGCCCCAGCACCTGAGCGATGAGCAGCTTGCTGTTGAAGGCACGTTCTTCGTGCGGAACGATTTGGAACACATTCTTCACGTCCCAGCCTTCGCTGAGCATTGAGACCGACACTATCCATTCGACCTTGCTCGCGGGACTGTCCACCACTCGCAGCTTGGCGACGTTCGGCTGGTGCTTCGCCGCCGAAGTCACACACAGAACCTTTGCAGCCGCTTGATCAGCATTGAGGCTTTCCCGTTCCTTCAGAAAGTCCTGCAACTCTGCTGCGACGCGCTCGGCGTCTGCGATGCCTTTGGTAACGACAATCGTCAGCGGACGGATGCCACGGGGCTTGAGCTTCTTCTTCCAGTCGATGTGCCGGTTGTAAACCAATTGCCACTTTTCCTCCGGCCTCTCCGCCGCAGCCGGAAGTTCGTCGACATACTCCACCTTCTTAACGAACTTCTCCTCGATGGCCTGCCTCAGCGAGTAACGGTGAACCACGTCCGCGAAGTAGTCGTCGCCCACGTAACATGTGCCGGAAGCGCCGACCACCATCCTGAAGCCGTAGTCTGCGTCTTCGAGAAACTCCTTCCACCTCTTGGGCGTAGTCCCGGATTCGTTCGCGACGTGATGCGCCTCGTCATTCAGCACGGCCACCCGCGCGCCTTTGCCCTTCAAGCTCTCGCGGATGGACGATTTGGTGTTCTCCAGAATAGCGTGGTAGTTCTCCACGCAAATCGAACCGTCCACGATGCTCTCCGATGCGTTGATGATCTTCGGTGTCTTGAACTTCGCGCCCTCGGGCAACGCATCGCGGAGCTCGCTGTTGCCCGCCAGTTCCTTGAACTTCTTTAGTAAACCGGCCTCGATCGTGTTCGAAGGGCAGAGCACGAGCACTCGGTCAACCACACCCTCGGCCAGCAAGATCAGCGCAAGCCCGTAGAGTACGTAGCTCTTTCCCGTCCCGGTGGCCTGGTCCACCGAGCAGGCGAGTTGTTCGGGCAACTGAAGCTGCTTTTCCATCCCGGCCCATGAACCGTATCGCTCCTGTAACTCCGTGTTGTCGTCGAAGTTCTCCTTCGCCAGCGCACGGAGGTTGGCGTATTTCCCGCCGAGCAAGAAGCGCAGCGTCGTGCGAATCGCCTCCTTCTGATATTCTCGGTAGGCGCAAAGCGCGTCGAGGAATGCCTCATGTTTCCCCTCGTCCCATTTCTTCGGGTCGATGTTCTCCGTGACCTTCAGGATCAGGTCTTCATTCCGAAATGTACGTTTGTCGCCTCTGGTGCTCATGGTGGATACTTCCTTACTTTCTTGACTGCCTTCTTGGGGAGCTTAGCTGCCGCCTTCGTGCCTTCCAGTCCGAACTTGCTGGCCGGGATGACTTCGCGCGCCTCGTTGCCGTAGATGTCCACGAACACCGCCATGAGCTGGTT
>JAOTTP010000138.1 GCA_029864405.1 Nitrospirota bacterium | reverse complement strand
CAGCCAAATATCGATAGGGGTTTTCTTCATGCTCCGAAACTACCATGAGGAGGTGGAACGCGAAATCCGATGCAATGCGAATTGTTCCTGAAACCTTCAGACAGTGAATCAAGACGTCATCATTCGGTGAAGCCGCAATCAGGTGTCATCCTGAGCCGGTGGCGAAGGATCTGTGCCCAGGTCGAGAAACCGGAGCCTCAGAGAGATTCTTCGTTTCTCTCAGGATGACTTTACTGCCCCCACGTTCTTCTCTGCTATTGCCCCATATGAGTTGGAAGATTTTTAGGCAAGAAATCTTTTTTGACATAATCCTTCGGAGGATCAAATTCCTGCACTGAAACCGACTTTTCCTCCACTCCGGTCAACCGGCTTTCTGTGACAATGGTTCCATTGGAGAATATTCTCGTCAACACCGGGTAGCCTTCAATTTTCCCTATCGACTCAAAAAACGACGCTGGGCCTCCGCCGCCTTTGAATGCCCCTTGCCACACCTCCTGAGAAAAGGCGGCCATGTCTTGAAACACGCCTCGGGCTCCCTGACTGCCGGGAACCTGTTTCCAATCGGTCACGCAATGTTCCGCGACTTTCTCGCTTTCCCGCCAGGTTTCATATTTCACGCAGGGGTATCCATTGATGGTTTGAGTTTCGCCGGTTTTTTTAACCTGCATCTCGACCTTCCCGCCCAGCATGGCCGGATTCACCCCCTGACTGGCGAACATCTTCTCCATCATCGCTCGTCGTTCAGGCGGCATGTTCTTCAGCGCTTCCTCCATCCGCTTCTGCATCTGTTCCATGGCCGGGCTGATTTGTTGGCCAAGATTGATCATGGTGTCCTTATCCATGGCCCGCCAGGTGTGATCTCCATGATTGATCAGCAGAATTTCCTCCCGATCGCCTCGATAAATGACCGTGGATTGTGTGTTCCCCGCGTCATTCATCGTCATCTTCAGTTTCTTCCCGTCAACGGTCATCGCGTCGGTTCTGGAAGGCACCTCTGTCCGATTGGGAAAGGTCGTCTCGACATGAAAGACCACACCCGCACAGACCGTCGTCTGAATACCCATCACCAACCCGCTGACAAGACCGAGAACCTTCAACATATCAACCTCCTTGAGCGTAACGAATGAAACAGCCTGTTTCTTCGACGTGTGGAAATCATCAGATCCGTCAATTTCTCAAAATTTCACCAGATTCACAAGCCTTTCTGGTGCTGATTATCTCTCATTGACCCTCCTCCCCTGCATTATTGAGTCCTCCAAGAACAATTTTTTGACCGGGAGAGCTAGGAATCTGTTTCCCATTCCTGCTAAAAGAAGGATGGACAGGAAACGCTCGTTAGGCGACCACCCCACACACCGACAGGCAGGCATCCCTCAAAAAGGGTCACGAGTTCTTGTGGCCTTTCACGGTTTCGCAAACATGGTCAGCGACCATGTGCTGCCCGGCGCGATAATGATAGCGGATCGCGGGGGTATGACAGAGGTAAAGAAGGCCCAGCCTCTAAAAGGTTAGGCCAACCAGCCCAAGGACGTCGGTTTGGTTTAATGCTAACCGTCCCTTCTTCTCGTTTTTAACGACCACAACATACACAACCGACCGGCTCAAGTCGGCAGGCACACAATTCAGGACCTCATCCAGAAAGGTTGCAAGACCGTCATGAAACACGATACGCCCAACCCACCCACGACTCCAACCATGAAGGGCTTCTCCCCCGGGTTTGCGGCTCTTGGCCTTGAAGCGGCGCTGCTGACCACGCTCGAGGCGTTAGGATATGAAGAGCCTACCCCCATCCAACGCGAAGCCATTCCACCGCTTTTGGCCGGACACGACCTCCTGGGTCGTGCCGCGACGGGTACCGGCAAGACCGCGGCGTTCACGTTGCCCCTACTCCAACGCCTGGCCCATTCGGCCAAGCAGCCAAATCCTTCCGCCCTTATTCTCGTGCCCACACGCGAATTGGCGATGCAAGTCTGCGAGGCGGTCCGGCGTTACGGCAAAGAACAGCACATCGCCATCCTCGCCGTGTATGGAGGACAAGCCATCCGACCACAGCTCATCGCGTTGAAACGCGGCGTCGATGTCGTCGTGGCGACGCCTGGACGCGCGCTGGATCATATCCGACGCAATACCCTTCAACTCAAGGATCTCCAGATTGTGGTGCTGGATGAGGCCGATGAGATGCTCAATATGGGCTTCGCCGAAGATCTGGATGCCATCCTGAAGCAGACCCCAACCACCAGGCAGACCGCACTTTTTTCAGCGACCATGCCCCCCCGCATCGCATCCATTGCCCGTCATCATTTGCGCAACCCCATCGAGATTCAGATCGCCAAGGAACCGGTAAAGGCCGGGGTGGCCCCTCGGGTGCACCAGACCGCCTACCTCGTCGTCAGGCCACACAAGGTAGCGGCCATGGCCCGTCTCTTGGAT
>JAOTTP010000075.1 GCA_029864405.1 Nitrospirota bacterium | reverse complement strand
CCTGGTTGCGGTTTCGACCCCTTTTCCACGTCGAAGATGGGTATTGCCTGGTTCATGCAGGCCTCCTACCATCCTGGTCCATTCCCCAAGTACTGGAGTTAGCTCGTGAGGTGGAGGAAGCATTGCAGGATGAGAATTTTCACCAGCGCTTACCGGCAATCTATTTTCGAAAAGACATCGTGCCGTCACCCCATTTGAGCCTTGAAGAACGATTGGGCCTCACCACCAATGTCTTGACTCGCCTCCGGGTCTGTACTCAAGAAGGTATTCCTGAGTTCTCGTTCAAAGGACATCCGAACGAGGCCCCTCAGGGGTATTTGCCCTGGTTCCAAGTTCCCAATCGAGCCACGCAAGACGACACCATTATTTTTGGACATTGGTCAGCCTTAGGCGTAGTGAAAGGGCCACGGGTGTTCGCCATCGATGGTGGTTGCGTGTGGGGCCGGGAACTCGTTGCCCTCCGCCTCGAAGACCAACAACTCTTTCGCGTCGCCTGCCCAAAGATGTAGTCAGATCATTCTGACCTCCGCCATATCACGGGCCAGGCAGCTTCCGATTTCCTAAACACCCCATTTCCTCTGTCAGTTCCCCAAACATTCCAACACCATGCATCATTTGTATCTGATGAGATACATTCTGTATCCGTTTAGATAACGAGTATCTTTTCCATCACCCCTCGCCTTGTACCTGCTTCTAATCCTTTATGGCCATATTTCTCACCCATTGTTGGCATTTTCCTCTGGAATTTACTCAAGAATTTTAGGCACTTGTCTTGCTTAAATCACTAGATACCACAGAAAGCGCACATGAAATGGTAAGGGAGCAATCCTGAAGGCTTAAGAACACATCACCACCGTATTCATCTTAAGAAGGGGCACACATGATGAAATTCTCTCTGCAACAGACGGCCAAGTCAGCCGCGAACAACCCGGCTAACACACACCGAAAAATTCGCCGACGCCATACCCGGATCCATTTGGATTCCCTCAGACCCGATCCATCTGACTACCATACCGACACACGTTCTCAATGCCCTAAATGCCAAGGCCTGGTACATCAAGAGGGTGGAGAAACCTCAAATGAAACCGTGATCCGTTGTCTGAATTGCGGGTGGCAACCGCATTACCAGATTCCAATGATTCAAGAAACGGCAGAATCCAGAATGATTCGCTCACTGACGGCTCAATTTGTGTCAGAATACGCCTGGTATCGCTTACCATAGAGTTTTTCCCCATGCACAGTCCTTCTGGACGAGTGTTGTCGTCTGAATGTTTGCGAACGCCGCCGTTTTTTCCTCCAGTATTCTGAAAACGGTTTCGCATTCCATCTGGGCGTCCCTCCTAATAGAGACGGCTTCTTCTTTTGGTTCCCCTCAGATGACATCATTCCATTGCATTCTTGCTCACCTCCCACCCAAAATTTTTCTCATGATGCTGCACATAGTCGTCCCTCGGTACCATCCTTGCTTCTTCTAAATATATGGGTGAGACTCCAAGGGAAGGGTTGCGTCTGTGCCTCAACACAGCAACCCATGATCAAAAACAGGGTGTCACCTGATCAGAGATAGCAGCGTATGCTGATGATGAATGGGATCACCGATTCTTTCACACAACATGAGAAACCGCGATCGAGGAAGCATCTCCATGACAAGACACTTAGCAAGACATCCATTTTTTCATCGTACCCAGCATCGACAATAACCCGTTGCCTGACCAAATGGTAGAACGGATCACCTTATAAACGTCCCTGAGACACGATGAACAACTTGAGGGCTCTATACCACCGATCACCCTATTGGAAGAAGCTGGTCTGGGTGATCTTGTGTGTAGAAATTTTCTTCGACCTGTCGACTGTCACTTCGGCCGAGGAAGTCGCCATCCTCAAGTCGGCAGACATCAGCGCCTATTCTGAAGCCATTACCGCATTTACATCGGCTCTCCCTTCCTCCTTTCACGTTATCGGGGAATATGACCTCCAGGGGGACATGGCGAAAGGCCGCAACCTAGCCCGCCGCATTCGCGCATCCAATGCCAATGTCGTGCTGGCCGTGGGGTTAAAAGCGGCTCTTGCGGCCAAACTCGAAATTTTGGATATCCCTGTCATATTCTGTTTGGTTCTTGATCCGGAAAAATATGGCTTGCCGACAGACAACATGGTCGGCCTCTCATTGGACATCCCGTTTCGCCAACACTTGAAACCCTTACAAACTCTGGCTCCTAAGGTCTCACGCATCGGAGTGCTCTTCGATCCGCAAAAAACCAAAGAGATGCAGAGCCAACTTCTCCGGGACGCCAAAGCATTGGGCATCACAATCGTCTCTGAGGAAGTGCATACCGAACAAGATGTCTCTCACGCACTCAATGCCATCAAGGATGGCATCGACGCCTTGTGGCTCCTGCCAGACAGTACCGTACTCACCGAAAACACTCTGGACTTTCTGATGAGTTCGACATTGGAAGCCAATATTCCCGTCGTCGGATTTTCTGCCGGGTTAGTGCGTAGCGGCGCCCTTGTCGGCGCGTATTTCCATTATGCGGACATTGGCAAACAGGCCGCCCAGCTTACGCAACAGCTGGCCAGGCAACCGTCTTCTTCTTTATTGGGAACGATTATCCCTCCTGAACGTGTCCATCAATCCATCAATCAGAAGTCCGCGAGGTACTTGCACCTCTCTCTCACTCCAGACATCCTGAGGCAATTCGATGAGCAATTTTGAACCCCAACCCACCCAATCGCCATCGCCTCTCCAAACTGAACCGCCAAGAACACGGCCTGGCTTCCTCACCTTACGAACGAAATTTTCGTTGTTCGTCAGTCTGGTCATCGTTCTTGCCTGCTCAAGTCTCAGTGGATACCTCATTCAACAGGAAGCCGAGGTCATGAAAACCGCGCTGCTCAATACGGGAGCGATTTTGGTGAAAACGCTCAACAAAGTCAGTGTCAATCGACTCATCATCCACGACACGCAATATCTGGAGACGATGCTGGATGGTGCGCTATCGGCACCAGAAGTCGTCTACGCCATTGCACGAGACCAGGACGGTAAGGTGTTAGTCGGGAAATCGAAAGGAAGGTTAGTGAATACCACGAAGCTCACCCGTGACGAAACGCGGCACTTATTCCCGGATGATTCCCTCACGGAAGGACTCATCGCACCGGCTCCCCAAATTTCCAGAATAGAACCACTCGTGACGGTCTTGCATGCCTCACCTCTCAAAGAAGGACTCCTCTCTGATAGGTCCGCGGAACGAAAGGCTGCAGAAGGATTCAGGATCGGATCAGAAACCATTTATGACTTCGCCCTTCCAGTCTACCGGCAAGATAGGCGCCTCTCGACCCTAGAACTGCTGTCTTCAGAAAACCTTCAAGACAGTGGCTCCGCTTCTCCCGGACAGTCCGGCATCATCGGCATCATCCAAATCGGCATCACCACGGCACACATGCAACAATCGCTCAACCAAACGGTATGGCACATCGGACTCCTCACCGTGGGAATCATCCTCGTGGGCATTCTTCTCACCATTCTGTTAGCCAATCGGATCGTCACACCCCTTCGGCGTTTGGCAGAAGCCTCTCAAAAAATAGCTGAAGGGGATTTGGCCGTGACGGTCACCGCAGACACCCAGGATGAAGTGGGACAACTCACGACCAGCATCAATCGGATGGCACGAGCCCTCCAACAACGTGAAGAAGCCATCTCCAGCTATGTTCATACCATCACCAAGCAGGTCACCCAACTCAGTACCTTGCATCAAACCGGAATTGTGATTACCTCGACCTTAGATATCCAAAAGCTGTTTTCCACCGTCCTCAAGCTCCTTCGAAAAAATCTGGGATTCCAACGCATGATCCTGGTCCTCCATGACCCTGGAGGCAACAAGGGCGTAGTCTCTGATGTTTCCGGAGTGTCTCCAGAAATGGAACAACAAATTCGACACCTTGAATTTTCCATTATCCCGGGAACCGTCGAAGAAACCCTCTTGATTCACGGACACCCGGTCTTCGTCTACAACCTTGAGGAAAATGCCCACCGGATGAACCCTCTCACCCTTCCCCTCTTTCAACAAATAGGCGTGATATCTTTTGTGGCTGCCCCGCTGCTGAGTCATCAACGCGTGCTGGGGTATCTGGGAGCTGATCGAGGCAATCAACGCTGCACACAGGAAGATCTGGATTTGCTCCTGACTATAGGCAGTCACGTGGCTGTGGCCATTGACAACGCACGAACCTATGAGGAAGTCGAGAAACTCGCCCAAACCCTCGAAGAACGGGTGACAGAACGCACACAAGATCTGCAGTCCGCCAATGAACGTCTTCTGGAATTAGACCAATTGAAATCGTCCTTCGTTTCGATCGTCTCACATGAACTGCGAACGCCGATGACCTCCATTAAAGGGTTGGTGGAAAATATGTTGGATGGATTGGTCGGTACGCTGAATGACCGACAATCGTTTTATCTCGGACGAATGAAATACAATATCGAACGACTCACTCGGATGATTAATGATCTGCTGGATCTTTCCCGCATCGAAGCGGGCCGGATGGACCTGCACCAGAGCGCCGTCAACATGGGCAGCCTCGCAAGAGAGGTTGTGGAATCGTTGCAACCCATGGCGCAGGAACGTTCTCTCATCCTCGAAGCCCATATTTCTGCTACCATCGGATTCATCCAAGGCGATCGGGATAAACTCATCCAGATTTTCACCAACCTCATCAATAATGCCCTCAAATTCACCGAACCTCCCGGGACGGTGACGGTGGAAGTGAAGCAGCGGGACGACGGCATGATTCAAACGTGTGTGGTTGATACCGGCTGCGGCATTCCTCTCGAGGAACAACAGACGATTTTTGAACGGTTTTACCGTGGGCAATCTTCTGAAATGAAAAACCGCGGGGCCGGCCTCGGCCTGGCTATCACCAAGAGTTTAGTCGAGCTGCACGGCGGATCGATTTGGGTGGAGAGTATACCCGGAGAGGGCAGTCGATTCTGTTTCATCCTACCCCTCACACCAACGACCACAGACCCCTAAAGAGTCAGAAATGCCGACTCTCAACAATGTATCCATTTAGATACAACACTTATCTAAACAGATACATTTTCATGTTTTGACAATTCCCTCCTCTTCGAAAAACAACCACTTACATAAGCTTGTAACTTGCAGGACTTTCTTCCCTAGTATCCCTGGAGGCCGGTCGGAATACTTGTATGTGACATCTGCCTTCAACATTATTCAAGGTTCTGGGTCGCACGCAAAGGCAAGGAAACATGTCTCTCATGTCCACGAAGCCGCGAGTCTTGCTCGTGGATGACGACACGGACATTCTTCTGGCCCTCTCTGATTACCTTAGCCAGGAAGGTTTTGAGGTGGAAACTGTTGAAACAGGAGCCGCCGCCCTTCAAAAGAGTACCACCTCATCGTATGATGTGGTGCTCCTTGATGTCGGACTTCCAGACCGGGATGGCATTGAGGTGCTCAACGAACTCTCTCAAACGCACCCACACATGCCCGTCATCCTGTTGACTGCCTTTACCTCCTTACGAAACACCGCCAACCCCGACATCCTCGATAAAGCCTTTGCCTACCTCACCAAACCGTACCAACGGCAGGAAGTCAAATCCGCCATTCATCGAGCCTGTTTGGCACGAAACGTGGCTGTTGAAGGCTGGCCCGGTTCCTCCGAACCCATTGTTCCGTTTGCAAACTTTCCGTCCCTTCTCCAACCGAGTCCAACCGCGGTTCCCCTCGATGTGGCCACGCAGCCAACATTGAACCTCACGGCCTACGAACGGCTGGCAGAATACGTTCACCTGATGCAATTCGCCTTTGATCATGTCCCCGACGGCATCCTGGTGGCGGATTCCGATAAACGCTTGCGTTTTGCCAATCAGGCGGCCTGCGACGCATTAGGATATACACGGGAAGAACTCCAAACCCTTCGTATTCCCGACATTGCCCCCAATCATGACAATGAGAAATTTCGACAACTCCTGGAACGTTTGCGAAAAGGTCAACACTTATCGTACCCATCGATCCACCGGACCAAAAACGGCCAGGAATTCCCTATTGAGATTTCAGTGTACCTCCTTAATTTTCAAGGCCAGGAATTTACCTGCGCAGTGACCAGGGCTCTTCATCTTGAAATCACCCATGAAAGAAAGGCAGGGGAATCGGGAGGTGAATCAGAAGAGACAAGTGGCCCCCAGAAAACATCATCATGAGAGAGGCGCTGAGACCATCCATAACCGATCCGTGCCTGTCAGCACCCTACTAAAGAGAGGTATGAAAGTACGACCCTTTCCTCCAGCCAAAGGGGAAACCGCTTACACAGGAAACCAGAACATATATTTTCGAAAGATGGACGTATGCCATCACCATTCACTAAGACCTCGCGGCTTGGGCCTCTCACAATCCCGCCTCTAGCCTGGACCATCTTCGTTCTCTCTCTGTTGCTGAATGCCATCTCCGTTGGAGCCCAACCCACAACAGATCCCCAGATTGAGGGTCTCCTTGACCTGCTTCAAGAAGAGCAGAGCTTGCAACCGTTTGAGTTAGGAGAAATCTTTTCGGCCACCTCCCAACCCCTCGGACCCACCACCGCCACATTTGAAGTGACGGCACAGGACATTCTGGATCAAAACGCACGATCCTTAGCCGATGCCCTGCGATTCGTTCCAGGGTTATATCTCTCCGTGGGCGGGACCACCGCTCCCTCATTCGCCAGTATCCGAGGACTGACGGCCAGACAGAATGTCGTCTTTATCGACGGACGTCCGGTCTACGACCCCTTCTTTGGGGACCTCCGGTTGGAAAATCTTCCGGTCGATAACATCGCCAAAATCAAGGTCATTAAAGGGCCGGTCGATCCGGTCTATGGCCCCAATACCATCGGGACGGTCATTAACATCGTGACTAAACGGGGGACAGCCGTGCCTTCCACAAGAGGGACCATCTCATACGATGCACACAACACACAGGATTATTGGCTAGAGCATGGAGGACGGAACAATCAATTCAATTACTATCTGGCCGGGAGTTATCGACGCAGTAACGGCTTTTCCCTCGCCAATGATTTTTCACCCACGGCGGTTCAACCAGGTGAGTTCCGGGAACAATCCTCATTGGAAAAAGGGAATGTGTCCGGCAATTTCGGGTATGACTTTAGCGCAGAAAACAAAGTGGCCTTGGTCGTGGGCTACTATGACGCCAAGCAGGATAATCCCGTGAATATCAACCTCAGAGGAACCGCCCGCCAAGGTCTGCCCTTCACGCGCTTCACCGATTGGAAACGATGGTATACGGATCTGTATGGACAAACCAAAATCGGAAACCGCTTAGAACTGCGCGGGAATGCCTACTTTGATCGATTTCAAAATGACCTGGCCATTTTTACCGACGACACGTTTTCCACTGTTGATGACGTCAGCAAAGACACGAATGATGTATTTGGCATCAATGCCCAAGGCACGTTCTCCCTCACAGATTTTGTCAAAATTAAAGGCGGGGTGTTTCTCAAGCAGGATCAACATGAGCGGAAAAGTTCCGATGGAAGGGAAGAAATTGATTCTTTTACCACCGGATATTTTCTCGATACCGAATGGGTCCCGATTCCCAATCTTATCGTATCAGCAGGGCTGAATTACGATATCCTCTATGCCAACAGTGATCGCACAGTTTCTGCCGTGAGTCCGCGAGGGGCGGTTATTTTTCAACCCTTCACGTCCACTCGACTCCACGCGGCCATCGGTCAAAAAAGTCGGTTGCCTCGATTAATCAATCTCTATAGCGGAGTGAGTAATCTTTCCCTACAAGAGGAACGCAATCTGCTCGTGGAAGTTGGAGCGAGTCAATCATTCTTGGAGAATCGCTTAGAGCTGGGCGTCACCTGGTTTCGAAACGCCTTGGATGATGTGATTGGATTTGTCCGGCTTCCTGGAGCGGGACGCCGGACTCAAGATCAAAATTTAACTGACGCCACCACCATGGGGATTGAATCCTATCTGTCCGCCAAACTGACCGACTCGGTCAAACTGCTCATGGACTATACCTACCTGAATGTGAGTGTGGACACCGACAACGAATCACATTTCGACCGGTTCCTACATCAATTCAACGCCAACCTTCAATACCAGAGCAACTTTGGCCTAGGTGGATTCTTGCAAGTATCCTATATCGACGGCGAACCCGATGCCTTTCCATTTAATTCGACGATTGGCACCAATAGCCTCATCAACTTTGTGCTGTTGAATGGAAAAATCACCTACGAAATATATAAAGGCATCAGGCCATTTTTAGCCATTGAAAACCTGACCGATTCCAACTATGCCCGCAATCTCGGATTTCCCGAATCCGGAAGACGATTTTTTGTGGGGATCAACGCGCAATTTTAGAGGTATGACTGCGTAGGTCGGTTATTCCGGCCAGCCACAAACAAGATGATATTTTCACAATGATCTTCAACCAGAACTCGTAGGGGGCTCCCTCGGAAACCCTTCTCAACTCCTCGAAATCCGAAAGTTGTCAGGAATCCTCGGTACCCTGCTGAATGCCTTTTTGTTTGAGGAGGCGGGAGAGGTAGGTACGTTGGAGGCCAAGAAGTTCTGAGGCTTTGGTTTGGCTCCAATTGCTCCGGCGCATGGCTTGCTCCAGAATGCGGGTGCCGAATCGGTCCAGGGCTTCATGGTAGGGGAGGTTGTCGATCTCTTCAAGTTCATCTTTTCCCCCGCCCAATCCCAAGAGGTCGGTGGAAATTTCTTCATCCACACCCAAGACCACCGCTCGGGCAATGGCATTGTCCAATTCACGAATATTGCCGGGCCAGGAATAACATCGCATCGTGTCGATGGCCGCCTTGGAAAATGTTCGTTTGCGTTTATTCATTTCTCGCATGTGGCGTGCTAAAAAATGATCGGCAAGAGGAATAATATCCTCGGGACGATCCCGCAATGGTGGCAATAACAAGTTCACCACATTGAGCCGGAAATACAGATCTTCCCGAAAGGTCCGCTCTTTGACCCCTCGCTTGAGATCCTTGTTCGTGGCCGCAATCACCCGAATGTTGACCCGGACCAATCGCGTCCCACCCACCCTGGGAAACTCATGATCCTGAAGCACCCGGAGTAATTTGGCTTGAAGCCCCAGGGGCATATCTCCGATTTCATCCAGAAAAACGGTTCCCCCATCTGCCGCTTCGATTTTCCCTTTCTGGAGAGAGTCTGCACCGGTAAACGCCCCCTTTTCATGACCAAAGAGTTCGTTCTCCAGGAGAGTTTCCGTGAGAGCCACACAATTGATGATACTGAAGGGCATTTCCCGCCGGTCGCTCCATTGGTGAATTGACCGGGCAAACAGCTCCTTCCCCGTCCCACTTTCTCCCAACAACAAGACCGTGGCATCAGCCTCGGCCGCCCGCTTCGCCAGCTGCACGATCGAATTTACCTGAGGGCTATTCCCCACAATTTGGCTATACCGGCTTTCCACTTCCGTGCGCAGCGCGGCAACCTGCCGCCCTAACGCTTCCCGGACCAATACTTTCTTGAGGACCAGGGCCAGATGGTCCAGCTCAATAGGCTTCGTGAGAAAGTCATACGCTCCCGCTTTCATGGCTTCAACGGCTTTGGAAATTGTGCCATGAGCCGTCATGACCACCACAGGCAACGGGAGGCACTGTCCTCCGCCAAATGAC
>JAOTTP010000137.1 GCA_029864405.1 Nitrospirota bacterium | reverse complement strand
GACCAGCAAAAATTGCTCAGGCAGTTCTTTGATATTGCCAATGCCAAATACGGAGTGGGAACCCGAACACAGGTGGACGTTCTGCGAGCTCAAGTAGAGCTTTCGAAAATTTCCCAACAATTACCCGTCCTCAATCAACGACGGGAAACCGCTCAAGCTCATCTCAATACCATTCTGGATCGTGATACCCATGCTCCGCTTGGAATCCCACGAGCCCCACATCCTCAACCGCTGACACGCTCGCTTGAAGAACTCCAGGAGCACGCCCTTCGACTCCGCCCGGAACTTCAAGAAGCTGATCTGGCGGTGACGCGATTTCAGTCGGCCACGCAACTGGCCAAATTGCAGTACTATCCTCACCTTCGGGTGGAACTCCAGCGCTGGCAAAACTACCACGCCGATGACGGATTCGGCGGGAATGTGATGGTGAACATTCCCTTCGCATTCTGGACCAAACCGAAGTATGACGCAGGGGTCAGGGAAGCGGCGGCGCAGGTCAGATCCGCACAAGCCCAGCAACAGACTCTTGTCACACTCACGCGCTTTCAGGTCAAGGATCTGGTGGTGCAAATTCAGGCCACGCAAGAGGTTCTGGAACTCTATCGCACCACCGTCCTTCCGCAGGCACAGCAGGTTCTCCAATCCGCCCATGCGGGCTATCGGACGGATCGCACGGACTTTTTGGATCTGATCGATGCGGAACGCGCGCTCATCACCTTTCGGCTTGAATATATCCGGGCGCTCGTGAACCGGGAACAGCAAGTCGCCCAACTTGAACGCGTGCTCGGCGCGGACTTGTAAGAAGGAGACGCACGATGCTCACGCACACATCACGACCACGCTGGATCATCCTTGGCGTATTGCTCTGTATCCTTGTGGCAAGCCTGTTCTTTTTCAAAGAATCCTGGTGGTCCCTCTTCCAATCAGCGGGAGAGACCACGAACGAGGCGAGGCCCACCGACCAACCCATGCAGGACATGGAAACCATGAGGGGCCATTCTTCCATGGAGATGGAATCCAGCCAGGCCTATGCCATGGTGACTCCGGCACGGCAACAATTAATTGGCGTCACCACAGCCCTGGTGAGCATGCGCCCGCTCCGGACGGTGATCCGTGCCGTGGGGAACGTGGACTATGACGAACAACGTCTCACCCATATCAATCTTCGCATTTCCGGTTGGGTGGAAGATCTCTTTGTGGATTCCACCGGCCAGCTTGTTCGAAAAGGTCAGCCCTTGTTCACCCTCTACAGCCAGGAACTCGTGTCGGCGCAGGAAGAATATCTGCTTGCGATGAAGGCCAACCAGCAGATTCAGAACAGCCCTCTTCTCGAAACCCGCCATCAGACGGCGCAAATGGTCCAGTCCGCGCGCGACCGTCTCCGACATTGGACGTTGACGGATGCGCAGATCGATGAGTTAGCGCGTCGAGGCAAGCCGCAGACCTATGTCACGATCTATTCCCCTGTCGCGGGGTACGTCATCGATAAGCAGGTGTTTAAAGGCACGTTGGTGAAACCCGAGATGACCCTCTATGCGATTGCCGACCTTTCTACCGTGTGGGTGCAGGCGGAAGTGTTTGAGTATGAAATGCCCTTTGTCCAAGTGGGACAACAGGGAATCCTGACCCTGGAGGCCTATCCTGGAGAAACCTTTCAAGGAGAGATTACCTTTATCTATCCCTACCTCAATCAGGAGGCCCGAACCAATACCGTTCGGCTGGTGTTCAAGAACCCGAAGTTGCGGCTGAAACCGGACATGTATGGGACCGTTCAGATTCAGGTGAATCGCGGAAGCAAGCTTGTGGTTCCTGAAGAAGCGGTGCTCGATTCCGGCACCCGACAGGTCGTCTATGTGGTCCGGGGAGAGGGCATGTTTGAACCACGGCAAGTCACCCTTGGCCCAAAAGTAGGCGGCTACTATGAAATCATCGAGGGTCTGGCTCTGGACGAACGGATCGCCACGTCCGGCACATTTCTCCTGGATTCGGAAAGTAAGCTCAAGGCGAGTTCGAACATGATGGGCGCGCTTGGCATGGGCGGGGTCAAGATGGAGCAGGCCAAAATGGGTCAGATGGACATGGACGGCATGGATATGGGTGGAATGGATAAGGATAAGAATATGCCACAAACCAAAACGGCCACCGCCAAGAATAACGTCTCGTCGGGGAAAATGGAAAGAAAAGCCGAAGGGCTTACCCTCATCCTCTCCACTGACCGAATGCCTGTACGCATGGGAGAAAACCGGATTCAGATGACCCTAACAGACGCAGCCGGCAAGCCGGCCTCCCATGCCAAGGTCCGGCTCACGTTCACCATGCCCATGCCGGGAATGATTCCAGCCACCGTTCCAATGACGGAGGAAAAGCCGGGCATCTATGTGGCCAAAGTCAATCTCGGCATGGCAGGACAATGGGACCTCACGATCGAGATTCAACGTTCGGATCAACCTGATGTCAAGG
>JAOTTP010000074.1 GCA_029864405.1 Nitrospirota bacterium | reverse complement strand
GCCTAAATTGCAGGTTTTCCAGGATAAAGGATGAGTCTCATGGAGCTTCCAGAGGACATGCAACAGTGCCGTCAAGAGATTGACCGGCTTGATGACGACATTCTCAATATATTGAATGAACGATCCCAATACGTTATTAAAATTGGGCATCTGAAAAAACAACAGGATTCTTCTGCCCATCTTCACACGCCTGGTCGGGAAGTGGCGATTGTGGAACGGTTGATGCGCAAAAATCCAGGACCGTTTCCTAGTGAAGCCCTTCGTCATGTCTACCGGGAAATTATGTCGGCGTCTCTCTCTCTCGAGGGGACCCAAACGGTGGCCTATTTAGGACCTCCTGCCACGTTTACGCATCTGGCTGCGATGCGGAAATTCGGGGGATCGGCCGATTATGTGTCGGTCAATAGCATTAAGGATGTGTTTGATGAAGTGGAACGGGGTCGTATGCGGTTTGGCGTGGTTCCCATAGAAAATTCGACGGAAGGGGTGGTCAATCATACCTTAGATCTGTTCGTGGACTCACCCCTGTTGATTTATGGCGAAGTGATGCTGGAAGTTTCGCATCACTTTCTTTCGAAGGCGCAAAAATTAGAAGAGATCAAGACGGTCTATTCTCATCCGCATGCCATTGCCCAATGCCGAAACTGGCTGGAAACAAATTTGCCCTCTGTCAATTTGGCCGAAGAGCCCAGTACCGCTCGGGCCGCTGAGCGATGCGTGAATGATCCAACCGCCGGGGCCATTGCCTCCGAATTGGCTGCTCAGTTGTATGGGTTGAACATTCTGCGATCCAGGATTGAAGATAACATTCAGAATTTCACCAGGTTCCTCATTTTATCCCAAAAGGGAGCTGAACCAACTGGTCGTGATAAAACGTCGATTATTGTCTCAGCCAAAGACCGGGTTGGAGCCTTGTATGACCTGATCCGCCCGTTTTCATCGTACGGCATTAGTATGAGCAAAATTGAATCGCGGCCCACCAGACGAAAAGTTTGGGAGTATCTGTTTTATATGGATTTGGAAGGTCACCAAGACGATGATCGGCTTAAGAAGGCCTTGGAGGAAGTCAGGTCACGTTGTTTGATGATGAAGGTCCTGGGGTCGTATTCTTCCCACCAGTAGGTTCTAATGCTAAGTGTATAGCTAGGGGGAATGGAGATCAGGGAAGCGGCTGGTGTAAACGATCATCCCAGGTAGACCTGGAAGTTCCTCGCTTTTCCTAGATGCGCACAAGAGAAAGACTGTGAACTTATGCCATTGCGTGTTCATCCCACAATTGCCTCGTTAACTCCGTATTCTCCAGGGAAACCCTTGGATGAATTGGAGCGTGAACTGGGTATTAGCCAGGCCATTAAACTGGCCTCCAATGAAAATCCTTGGGGCCCTTCGCCGAAGGCGCTGCAGGTGTTAGAGGGTGCATCAGCGTCGCTTCACCGGTATCCGGATGGCGGCGCTCACTACCTTCGTCAATCGTTGGCCGAGCGGTGCAAGATTCCTGATGATCAGATTTTGGTGGGCAATGGATCGGATGAAATTATCAGTCTCTTGGTCCGCGCGTTTCTCTCTCCTGGAGATGAAGCGGTGATGGCCGATCTGACCTTTGTGATGTACAAGCTCTCTGTGTTGGGAGGGCATGGCGTGCCGGTCGAAGTGCCGTTAAAAAATTGGGTTCATGATGTGGCGGCCATGGTCGACGCAGTTACCGACCGCACGCGGCTCTTTTTTCTCTGCAACCCCAATAACCCCACGGGCACCATGCTGACGGCAAGTGAAATTGACGGGTTTCTCTCCCGGCTTCCCGATCATGTGGTCGTGGTGTTTGATGAAGCGTACTATGAGTACGTGCGGCATCCCGATTTTCCGGACAGCTTGCAGTATGTTCGTGAGGGGAGGCCGGTTGTGGTGCTGCGGACGTTCTCGAAAATTTATGGGCTGGCCGGATTGCGCGTGGGATATGGGTGTACGACCAAAGAAATCGCCGGGTATGTGAATCGGGTTCGTCCCCCCTTCAACGTGAATAGTTTAGCTCAAGAAGCCGCAAGAGCAGCTCTTTCCGATGACGAGCATGTGGCTAAAAGTCGAGCGATGAATGAAGCCGAAATGACGTTTCTCGAACAAAGGCTCACCACCATGGGGTTAGAGCCCGTTCCCAGTCAAGCCAACTTTCTGTATTTCAATGTCGGTATGGACGGAAAGCGTGCGTATGACGCGTTGCTTCGGGAAGGCGTGATTGTTCGGCATATTCGTGGTTCAATGCTCCGAGTGACCATTGGCCAACCGACCGAAAATCGTCGATTTCTTGAATCGCTGAGCCGAGTGCTCTCCACGGTGTCGTAGTGCAAGGATTCTGATCGCCTTATGGTTATTGTCTTAAAACCCGAAGCCACCGAGCAGGATATTGATCATCTGATTGATCGTCTTCGTTCATTGGGGATGACCACTCAAATCACGAAGGGGGAAGAACGGACCATTATTGCGGTGCTCGGCGATGACCGGGTGCTACAAGGACAACCCTTGAGCGTGTTTCCCGGCGTGGAAAGCGTGACGCCTATTCTGGCTCCTTGGAAGTTAGTGAGCCGTGAATTCCAAAAACAGGATTCCGTGATTGACGTGGCCGGCGTGAAAGTTGGGGGAAACCGGATTGTGATTATGGCTGGCCCCTGTGCAGTGGAGAAATTGGAAATTACCGTGGGCATCGCCCAAGAAGTGGCGAAGGCTGGCGCCACTATTTTGCGGGGCGGGGCGTATAAGCCTCGTACGTCGCCTTATTCCTTTCAGGGCTTGGGACAGGAAGGGTTGGAGTTTTTGGCTGAAGCCAGGCGTCAAACGGGCCTTCCGGTGGTCAGTGAAATTTTGGATGCCCGTGATCTCGGACATTTTTTGGAAAAAGCGGATGTGATCCAAGTTGGCGCGCGGAATATGCAGAATTTTGAACTCTTAAAAGAAGTCGGCGCCTATGACAAACCCGTTTTGTTGAAACGTGGGCTGTCGGCTACGATTAAAGAGTTACTCCTGTCGGCGGAATATATTATGTCCCGTGGCAATCGGAATGTGATGCTGTGCGAACGGGGGATTCGCACCTTTGAGACGCAATATCGCAATACCCTCGATTTGAGTGCGGTGCCAACCTTGAAGGAAATGACTCACCTGCCGGTCATCGTGGACCCGAGTCACGCAACGGGCAATTGGAAACTCGTGGCTCCTATGGCCAAAGCCGCGATTGCGGCGGGAGCTGACGGCTTGTTGATTGAAGTCCATTCCAATCCGGAATGTGCGTTGTGCGACGGAGAGGAATCGCTGAAGCCCAGCCGGTTTTCTGAACTCATGAATGATTTACAAAAGGTGGCGCAGGCTGTCGGCCGGGAACTTTGATCGTTCTCCTGTGATTCCGACGCTCCTGCCTTCCATCATGTCGACTTCCCATTCAGAACCCCTATTCCGGCACGTGACCATTATCGGGATAGGTCTGCTTGGTGGCTCTCTCGGCCTTGCGCTGAAAGAACAGGGCTTGGCTAAGACGGTCGTGGGGATCGGTCGTCGACCAGAGAATCTTGAATTGGCGGTTCAAATGGGTGCTATCGATCAATATGCCTTGGAGCCTCATGACGCGGTGAGTCAATCGGATTTAATTGTTCTGGCCACTCCTGTAGAGACCTATCTCCCGCAAATTCACCTGTGGGGGAAAGATCTGGCCCCGTCCGCCATCGTGAGTGATGTGGGAAGCGTGAAGGGCCAGCTGGTTTCAAAGGTTGAAGCCCAGTTGCCTCCCTCGACGTTTTTTGTCGGCGCGCATCCGATTGCCGGAAAAGAGAAATCGGGAGTGGCTCACGCTGACTCGCGGTTGTTTCAAGGCGCTCGATGTATTGTGACTCCGACTCTCCATACGAATGCTCAGGCCCTGGAAAGGGTTCGTCATCTTTGGAAAGCTGTCGGATCTGTGGTGGCGTCTATGGATCCCATGGATCATGATTGGGTCTTCGGTGCGGTCAGTCATCTACCTCATATCGCAGCCTTTTCTCTCATGCACACCTTGGAGGCCTTGCAAGGACGAACATCTCAGCCTGCGGACTTGCTGAATTTTTCTGGCGGAGGGTTGCGCGATACTACGCGGATTGCGGCCAGTTCGCCTGAAATGTGGCGGGATATTTGTGTCGCCAATCATGAGAATTTGGTGGAGATGGTGGATCAGTATATTCAACAGCTACAAGATTTTCGGGAGTTGTTGAGCAAACGGGATGCACCTGGATTGTACGAGGCGATTGATCGGGCCAAAGCCTCACGAGAACGGTTGATATGAGTCAATTCACCATTTTTCCGACCAAGAAACCGCTTCGTGGCACGGTGTCGGTGCCAGGGGACAAATCCATCACTCATCGCGCACTCATCTTTGGAGCCTTGGCGCAAGGCCAAACACGTATTACAGGCTACTCTCAAGGCGAAGATTGCCTAAATACCCTTGGTGCGGTTCGCGCGTTAGGCGCTGATGTGCAGGAAACGGCTGAAGGACTTGAGGTCATCGGCAAAGGACTCTGGGGCTTACAGGAACCTCCGAATGTTTTGGATTGTGGAAATTCCGGAACGGGTTTGCGCCTGTTAGCTGGCGTTTTAGCCGGGCAAAATTTCTTTTCCGTTCTCACGGGTGATGCCTCTCTGAGAAGTCGTCCGATGGGCCGGGTGGTTACTCCTCTCCGACAAATGGGTGCGGTCATCTCGGGAAGGCGTGGCGGTGAGTTGGCTCCTTTGGCTATTCAAGGGACAGGGCTCAAGGCGGTACTCTACGAATCTCCTGTCGCAAGTGCGCAAATTAAATCATGCGTCCTTTTGGCCGGGCTCTTTGCCGAAGGGACGACCATTGTGAAGGAGCCCAGAAGATCGCGAGATCATACGGAACGTCTCCTGGCCTATTTGGGCGTTCCCATTCAGGTCGATGGGTGCACCGTGCATCTTCAAGGTCGACCCTCTTTTGATGGAAAACCAATCGCGGTACCCGGAGATATCTCGGCTGCAGCGTTTTTTATGGTTGCGGCCTCCATTGTTCCCGATTCGGATATCTTGCTTACTGATATAGGATTGAATCCGGAACGAACCGGCATTCTGGATATTCTCCTCGAGATGGGGGCTGATATTACCATCGTCAATCGGCGGGAAGTGTCCGGGGAACCGGTGGGTGATATCCGAGTGCGGTTTGCTCCGTTGAAGGGAATGACCATTGGGCCTGAACTCATTCCGAAGACGATTGATGAATTGCCTATTTTGTGCGTGGCCGCCGCTTTGGCCAATGGACAGACGCGCATTACCGGAGCTCAGGAGCTTCGTGTGAAAGAAACCGATCGTATTCGAGCCATGGCGACGGAATTAGCCCGTCTCCACGTTGAGGTTGAAGAACAGCCGGACGGTTTAGTCATCAATGGAGGCTCCTCCCTTAAGGGTGCGTCTTGTCAGAGTTATGGAGATCATCGGGTTGTGATGTCGCTGGCCATCTGCGGATTAGTGGCTGAGTCTTCGATCACCATTGATGATGTGGCATGCGTTGAGACCTCCTTTCCTGGGTTCAAAGATAAGCTGTTGGATTTATTGACAAATTCTCAGTGACCATTATAATACCCCAGAAATCACGCCGTGAGAGGAGAACAGGACCGTTCAACGTCGTCGATTGCTGATCACTATTGACGGTCCAGCTGGAGTCGGGAAGAGCACTGTGGCCAAGTGTTTGGCTGCACGTCTCGGATATGTTTACCTGGACACTGGGGCTTTGTATCGAGCGATTGCCTGGAAAGTTCAACAAGAACAAGTCGACGCAACCAGTCTTCGCCAGATCCAATCACTTCTTGCTCGCACGGTTCTGCGATTGATGCCGGGGAAGAAGGGTCTTTCCATTTGGGTTGATGGGCAGGCGATTGACCAAGAGGTCATCCGAACTCCAGCCATTAGCCAGTTGGCTTCCTGCGTTGCGGCGCTTCAACCGGTGAGGGACTGGTTACTCCCGGTTCAGCGAGAAATTGGCGGGGAGGTCGGGGTTGTCGCTGAAGGAAGGGATATGGGGACACGAGTATTCCCAAGTGCTGATGTGAAGTTTTTTCTTGATGCGGATTTGGAGGTTCGCGCAAACCGGCGCCAACAAGAGATGGTTCAACAAGGTCAAGAGATTCATCTGAAGACCGTGCGTGAAGATATGGCCGTTCGAGATGATCGTGACCGGACCAGAACAGTGGATCCTTTACGTCCAGCGCCTGAGGCGATCATGATTGATACCTCTCAACGGTCTGTTGAGGAAGTTGTCGGACATATGATGGAAATCATAGCGGATCGTTTGTGAGTGGAGTGGTCTATGGGCTGTTATGGATACTGTTTAATGGGTTGGCGCGCCTCGTGTTTCGCTTTCGGACAGAGGGTGCCCAACACTTTCCCAAGACGGGCGGTGTCATCGTTGCGGCAAACCATGCCAGCTATCTTGATATTCCCCTGTTAGGGTGTGCGATCCCGCGGCGGGTTTTTTATTTAGGGAGGGATAGCCTATTTCCCTATCGGTACCTGAATTGGGCGATACGAAAGCTTGGCTGGATCCCTCTGAAAACTCATCGGCTGGACAGAAAGGCGTTTGGGCGGGCTCTCTCTCACCTGAAAGCAGGGGAACCCGTAGTTATTTTCCCTGAGGGAAGAAGAACGGAGGACGGGTCCTTGCATATCGGGAAGCTAGGCCTTGGCTATTTAGTGGCTGAATCACAATGCCAGGTGATTCCTGTGTATATTTCTGGTACCTTTACAGTTCTTCCCACTCGGGCACGATGGCCACGGCTTTTTCCGATAAGGGTCATCTTTGGAAAACCGTTGAAATTTTGTAAAGATGAGGGGGAGAGTGTTAAAAAATTTTATGAGGACGTATCGGTTTCTGTAATGGATAATATTGCTCAACTGGGTGGCGTTCCCTCTCCGACCCGGCAGGCCTATAAGACAGATTCAAGAAGTAAACTGTGCGAATAAATCATGGCAATCACCATTTAACCCGCCCAACTCTGCTGGAGGTATCAAAAGTCGGATGAATACTCTTACTCAACAACCTGAAAAAATGGATCGCGAAACCCTTGCCGCTTTATATGATGAAACGTTTAAAAATATTGAAGAAGGAACGATTACCGAGGGCAGGGTGATTGATATCCAGCGAGATCGAGTGGTCGTGGACATTGGTTATAAGTCTGAAGGCATGATTCCTGCCGACCAATTCTCTCCGGAAGAGCTGGAACAGCTGGCGGTAAATGACCCGGTTCAAGTGTATATCGAGCAATGTGAAGATGCGGATGGCAATTTGCTCCTCTCCAAAGAAAAAGCCGACAAGATGAAAGTGTGGGAGGATTTGGAAGTTGCCCATAAAGATGAAAAGCAAGTGCAAGGAAAAGTCATTTCGCGAATTAAGGGCGGCATGATCGTCGATATTGGCGTAAAGGCCTTTTTGCCGGGATCGCAAATTGACTTGACGCCGGTTAGGGACTTGGATGGACTGGTCGGGAAAACGTATAACTTTAAAATCATTAAGATTAATCATCGTCGGGGCAATGTGGTGGTCTCCCGACGGGCGCTTCTCGAAGAAACCCGAGATAAACGAAGACAATCGACTTTGTCTACGTTGTCTGAAGGGCAGTTGATTGAAGGGACTGTGAAGAACATCACGGATTATGGGGCGTTCTTGGACTTGGGTGGCATTGATGGCCTGTTGCATATTACGGATATTTCCTGGGGGCGAGTGGGACATCCCTCGGACATGTTCTCCATTGGAGATCGTGTTGAAGTCTTAGTGTTGAAATACGATCGGGAAACGGGTCGTATCTCCTTGGGTGTTAAGCAAAAATCTCCTGATCCCTGGACAAAAGTTGAAGAAAAATACCCGGCAAGGAGTCGCGTGAACGGGAAAGTGGTGAGCCTGACTGACTATGGCGCGTTTATCGAATTGGAGCCAGGCGTTGAAGGTTTAGTCCATGTGTCGGAAATGTCATGGACTCATGAGGTTCGCCATCCCTCAAAGGTGGTGTCGGTGGGTGATACCATTGAGGCTCAGGTGCTCCATGTTGACCAGCATAGTCGGAAGATTTCTCTTGGCATGAAGCAAACGGCTCCAAACCCTTGGGATATTATTGAGGACAAGTACCCTGAAGGCACAGAGATTGAAGGCAAAGTGAAAAGTGTGACCGATTTTGGTGCCTTTGTGGGTTTAGATGAAGGTGTCGATGGGTTGATCCATATTTCTGATATGTCATGGACCAAACACATTAAGCATCCTTCCGAGCTCTTTAAGAAGGGGCAATCGGTCAAAGCCGTTATTTTAAAAATTGACAAAGAAAAAGAACGGTTGTCTTTGGGATATAAACAGCTGGTCTCGGATCCATGGGCATCCGAAATTCCGCAGCAATATCATGTTGGCGAAACCACCACCGGCAAAGTTTCCAAAATCGCCGACTTTGGTGTATTCGTGGAATTAGAAGGCGGAGTGGAAGGATTGATTCATATCAGCGAGATCGGGCCAGATGTGCAGGAACGGCTGGAAGAAAAGTTTGCTGTTGGGCAGGAAGTCGCCGCGAAAATCGTCAAGGTCGACTGTGAAGATCGGAAAATTGCTTTAAGTCTTTGGGAGCATTTGAAGGATCTAGAGCAAAGTGAGGTTGCTGAGTTTAATAGCTCTCAAGGCAGCGTTGATCAAAGCCTTGGGCGAGTTGTCCAAAAGAAAAATCAAGGGGATGAAGACGAATAGCCTTCATGGGCAGGATGATTGGATGAGCGTGGGTGTGTATGACCAAACCCGAATACTATGAGTAATGAGTATCCTCGATGGAAACGCGTGCTGTGGATGATCCTCGGAGGTCTTGTCCTGTTTAGTGTTGGGAAAAGTCTCATCCCTGAGTTGCTGTTAGCAGGTAAGGATGGCGTAGCCATTGTTCGGGTTGAAGGTCCCATTCTTGATTCGTATCAGACGGTCAAAGACCTGAAAACCTTCGCTGACGATCCTTTGGTTAAGGCGATTGTGGTGAGAATTGATAGCCCGGGAGGGGGGGTGGCACCTTCTCAGGAAATTTACAATGCCGTTAGGAGGGTGAGGAAAGAAAAGAATAAAACAGTAATCGCTTCCATGGGCACGGTGGCGGCTTCCGGAGGCTATTACATTGCTGTGGCCACTGATCGCATTCTGGCTAATCCTGGGACCTTGACGGGAAGTATTGGTGTGATTATGCAATTGGCGAATTTTCACGAGTTACTCGAAAAAATCGGTGTCACAAACATTGTGGTCAAAAGTGGGAAATATAAAGATATTGGCTCTCCTTTCCGTCCCATGAATGATGAAGATCGCAAAGTATTAGAGTTGGTGATGAATGATGTGCATCATCAATTTATCGATGCTGTGGCCGAGGGGCGGTCCTTGGATGTGGCTGAAGTCGAGCAGTTAGCAGATGGGCGAGTCTTTACGGGGCAGCAGGCCAAGTCTATTTTGTTGGTTGATGATATCGGGGATTTGCACGATGCCATTAAGTTGGCTGGGGAATTAGGCGGCATTGAGGGTGAGCCACGGGTCATGGAGGTGAGCAAGACGTTTTCGTTCAGGGATTTACTTGAAAACACATTCCTTGGGAGTATTCGGACCTTTGCCACGACTCATTTTTCCACGCCGTTGCTGTACCTTTGGGTGGCCTGATCCTGGCAAGTGGCAAGATGGATCAATTACTGCTGGTAATGAGGCATGCTCAGCGTCAAGGCTAGAGTTTAGAGAAGCGGGTTGCTGGGAGAAGGAGGATCGGATGACAAAAGCGGATCTCATCGAAAAGTTGTCGGAAAAAGCACCCCAATTGAGTCGAAGACAAGCCGAGTTAGTAGTTAACACCATTTTTGATTCTATCCGTGATTCTTTAAAGCGTGGAGAAAAAACTGAAATTCGTGGGTTTGGGAGCTTTCGTC
>JAOTTP010000073.1 GCA_029864405.1 Nitrospirota bacterium | reverse complement strand
GATTTCCCATCCCATAATCAATAATGGCAATCATGTTTCGGTCGGTTCCTTCTCTCCCCGTCTACTGATTCTCCCCATTTATAGCAATCCCTTGGTGGAGAGCACTCCTTTAATTCGTTCTTCCCGCCTGACCGCTTGGTCCAAGGCTTTGGCAAACGCTTTAAAAATGGCTTCCATGATGTGATGAGGATTTCTTCCATAGAGCACATTCACATGAAGATTCAACCCTCCTTGACTTACGAAAGCCTGGAAAAAATCTTCAAACAGCCCCAAATCAAACGTCTTAATATACCGCGTGGGTAGCGCCACATTGTAAACCAGATACGGCCGGCCACTGAGATCCACGGTCACCTGGGCCAACGTTTCATCCAACGGCACCGCCGCCCACCCGAATCGCGTGAGGCCTTCTTTGGTCCCAAGAGCTTGGGTTAAGACCTGCCCCATCACAATACCAACGTCTTCGATCGTGTGATGGTCATCAATCTCGATATCGCCTTTCGCTTCCACCGTCAGATCAAAAAATCCATGTTTGCCGAACAAATTCAACATGTGATCTAAAAACGGGATTGAGGTCTTAATCTGATTGTTGCCGCACCCGTCGAGCCCCCACTGCACTCGAATGGCCGTTTCTGCGGTCTTGCGTTCTTGAGAAGCGATTCTGGAAACAGGTTGTTGATTCATGTCCATCGACTCTCCATCGATCGCCCGTGTGCATCCAGGCCTTCCAGCTGAGACAGACGCACCACCGGAGCATTGGCTTTGCGCAACGCGGTTTGCGAATAGGCCACCACGTTACTGGTTTTAAGATACTCATCGACACCCAAACACGAAAAAAATCTGGCACTGCCTCCAGTTGGTAACACATGGTTGGGCCCCGCCACATAATCCGCCACCGCCGGAGGCGTATAACGCCCAACAAAAATGGCACCCGCATGACGAATACGGGTCACATAGTCTCCCGCTCGATCCACATTCAATGATAAATGCTCCGGCGCAATACGATTCGCTAATTCAAACGCCTCATCAAATGTTCGCACAACAAAAGCCAGGGCATGGTTTTCTATCGACCGGGACGCAATCGCCTGCCGTCCCAACTGTGCGAGTTGGCGGGTCACTTCAGTCACCACCCGTCTGGCAAGAGTCAGAGAAGTCGTCACCAGATAGACACAGGCTTCCTCATCATGCTCCGCTTCACAGAGAAGATCCGCGGCCACATGACGGGGATTACTGGCGGAATCGGCGATGACCAGCAACTCACTCGGACCCGCAGTCATATCAATGTCGACCTGGCCATAGACCAGACGTTTTGCCGTGGCCACATACAAATTCCCAGGACCCACAATTTTATCCACGGGCCGGATCGTAGCCGTGCCAAAGGCCAACGCCCCAATGGCTTGTGCTCCACCGACCCGATAGATTTCATCCACTCCAGCGACATCGGCCGCCACCAACAAAGCGGGATGGATGGTGCCGGTCGGGGTAGGTGTACACATGACCACTCGCTTCACACCCGCCACTTTCGCGGGGATGGCATTCATCAGCACCGATGACGGATACAGGGCCTTTCCACCGGGAACATACACACCGACGGCATCCAACGGCGTGATCCGTTGGCCTAATTGAATCCCCTCTTTGCGATAGACCCAGGATGTCCTTCGTTGTCGACGGTGAAAAGTCCGAATACGGTTCGCCGCATATTTCAGCGCTGTAATATCTGAGGACGGAAGCTCGGCATACGCACCTTCGACGTCGTTCGACGTCACACGTAAGCCGTCCGGACTGATTCGGACGCGATCGAATTTCCAAGTCAATCGCTGGAGTGCCTGATCGCCCTCTCGCCGAACGGCATCCAAAATCGTCCGGACCGCTTTTTCAACTTTGGTGTTTTGTTGAGCAGCCCGCTGGCACACGCGATCCACCGCCTGCGAAAACTCTTGGTCCTTGTGGGAAACAATTTTCATGCATGGACCTTTTTCGAGCGAGAACGGGAAAGAATTTTCTTCACCCGAGCAATCAGTTCGGTAATCACCGCATGCTTCATTTTTAAGCTCGCCCGGTTCACAATCAACCGCGCAGATGACCAGGCGATCACGTCATCCTCCACCAGATTATTGGCTTTTAAGGTGTTCCCGGTCTCCACCAGATCGACAATCCGATCGGCCAACCCGACCAATGGAGCCAACTCGATCGACCCGTAGAGCTTAATCAATTCCACAGGCAACCCTTGCTGGTTAAAATAGCGTTCAGTGATCGTAGGGTATTTGGTTGCCACCCGAAGTTTGGAAGACAACCGCTGCATCAGCTGTTGCCCCTTCGGCCTGGCGACCACCAGCCGACAAACTCCCAAGTTCAAGTCAACCGGTTCATAGACATCCGGGCTCTGCTCCAACAAGACATCTTTACCCACCACACCTAAATCGGCGGCGCCATATTCCACATACGTCGGCACATCGCTTGGGCGAACAATTAAGACCCTGTGCCCATGCTCCGGGAATTCCAAGATTAATCGACGGTCATCCGCTCGCACATGGTACCCGGTATAGCCCGCCTGCCGGAATAATTCAAGAGTCGGGTCAAGAAGTTTGCCCTTGGAAAGGGCAATCGTAATCACTTCGCTCATGCGACCTCGCGAACCCGCTCAATCTTCGCACCCAGCGCCTGAAACTTTTCTTCCAGCCGCTCATAGCCGCGGTCTAAATGGTAGACTCGGGACACAATCGTTTCGCCATCAGCCGCTAAACCAGCCAATACCAAACCTGCGCTGGCGCGTAAATCCGAAGCCATGACCGGTGCACCGGTGAGCAACGGCACACCTTTGACCACGGCATGCGGCCCATCAATCTCAATGGAAGCTCCCATTCGGTGAAGTTCAGGGACATGCAGAAACCGCCCTTCAAAAATGGTTTCCGAAATCACGCTCACTCCTTCTGCCACCGACATCAACGCCATCATTTGGGCTTGGAGATCGGTCGGGAAGCCCGGATAGGGAAGAGTTTTGACTTCCACCGCTTTGAGCGGACCAGACCGGCGGATTCGTAGGCCGTCATGGCTTTCCGTCAGCTCAACACCCATTTCCTGTATTTTTTTCAAGACGCTGCCTAAATGATCGGTCACACACCCCTTCACCATCACATCGCCACCGGTGATCGCTCCGGCCATCAAATACGTGCCGGCTTCCACTCGATCAGGGATCACCCAATGTCCTGCCCCATGAAGTTCCTTCACCCCTTCAATCGTAATGGTGTCGGTTCCCATCCCATGAATTTTGGCTCCCCGCTTGGTTAAGAATGCACAGAGATCCGAGATTTCCGGTTCCCGTGCCACATTGTGCAAACTCGTGGTCCCTTCCGCCAGGCAGGCCGCCATGATCAGATTTTCAGTTCCCGTGACCGTCGGGAAATCCAGGTCAATTCTTGCCCCCTTGAGACGAGCGGCTTTCGCATGGATATATCCATGCTCCACTTGAATTTCGGCGCCCATCATCTCCAATCCTTTGAGGTGAAGAGTGACTGGTCTGGTGCCAATGGCACATCCGCCCGGCAGCGAAACTTTGGCTTCTCCCAGTCGAGCCAGTAAAGGACCTAAGGCTAAAATAGAGGCTCGCATCGTTTTAACTAAATCATACGGCGCTTCAATCGATTGCACATGAGCCGCATCCAGTCTGACCCTGGCTCCTTCCTCTTCAACCGTCACGCCCAACAAGGCCAGTAATTTACGCATGGTCACCACATCACGAACGTGGGGAACATGGTCAATCACGCATTCGCCCCCCCCTAACAACGCAGCCGCCAAAATAGGCAAGGCCGCATTTTTGGCCCCGCCGATTTCAACCGATCCCTTTAGGGGAACTCCTCCCGTGATTCGAATTTGATCCACTTAAATATTCCGTGTTTCCACAGGACGCCGTTGCAGACACACCACTCGTGGAATGCCTTGCGAATCAGGCCGGACCTTTACAATCTTAAACACATTCGTGAGGGAAGGATCCCGGCACAGAAGGTCAGCCTGACCGACTCCCACTTCCATGAGGATACATCCCTCTGCGGAGACAAGCCCCGGTGACTCATTCAATAACCGCCGGTACACATCGAGTCCATCCGGCCCTCCATCCAACGCCAGCCGTGGTTCAAAGTCTTTGACATCTGGAGAAAGGTGTTCCCATTCCGCATGGGAGATATACGGCAGGTTAGCAATAATGGCGGTCACTTTACCTGCGAAGTTCCTGGATAACAAGTGGGAAAGAAGATCACCAGCCACCCACAGAATCCGTTGAGAAACCCCATGGCGCATGGCATTTAACCGGGCAAGATGAAGAGCCGCGACCGACTTGTCTGATGCGATAATCACCGCGCGAGGAAGATTGACCGCCAGGCTGATCGCCAGACATCCAGAACCCGTCCCGACATCCAGAACCACCGGCCGCGCGTCCGCACGCAGAAGGGTAATGGTCTCTTCCACCAGCAACTCTGTCTCCGGTCTGGGAATAAGCACCCCAGGTCGAACGAGAAGATCCAAACCAAAAAACTCTTGAGTCCCTAACACATATTGAAGAGGTTCCCGCAACGCACGGCGCTGAAACAAGTCGACAGCCCGCTGACAGACTTCCGCATTAACGGGAGTGTCCGGATTCGCATGCAATTGCAATCGCGTGATACCCAGGGCATCCTCAAGAATCCACAGCGCCTCATTCCGGGCATTGGCAATCCCGGCTTGAGTCAGCGTCTCGACCGCACCACGATATAACTGTGTATAGGAAGTGAAGGGGGGCATCTGAGCCTCAAAAAGAGCGCACGCGTTGAACAGTTGGGGTAGACGAACGGGCGTTACACGAAAGGCCTTATTGGGCTTTGAGGCCCGCGATTAACCCGTCAAGGTCGCCTTCCATCACCCGATCCAATTTATGCAACGTCAGCCCAATTCGATGATCGGTTACACGATTTTGTGGAAAATTATACGTGCGGATTTTCTCACTCCGTTCCCCTGTCCCGACTTGGGAACGGCGTTGTTGCGCAATCGAGGCTTCTTGTTTTTCGCGCTCAGCATCGCCAATTCGCGTCCGAAGGGTTCGCATGGCCTTTGTTCGATTTTTCAGCTGGGATCGCTCGTCCTGACAGGTCACCACCACTCCCGTCGGAATATGAGTAATCCGGATCGCGGAATAGGTCGTATTCACACTCTGTCCACCAGCCCCTGATGAACAATAGGTGTCAATCCGTAGGTCCTTCGGATCAATGTTTACCTCCACTTCCTCAACCTCGGGCATAACCGCTACCGTGGCCGTGGAGGTATGAATTCGTCCATTGGCCTCTGTCGTCGGAACCCGCTGCACCCGATGCACCCCGCTTTCATACTTAAAATTTCCAAAGGCTCCCTTGCCTTCAACCAGCAAAACCGCCTCTTTGATTCCACCAAGACCCGTTTCCTGAAATTCCATCAATTCGACCCGTAACCCCTTAGTTTCTGCAAACTTCGTGTACATACGAAGAAGGTCGCCGGCAAATAGCGCAGCCTCGCTTCCCCCCGTCCCTGCGCGAATTTCAATGAACGAATTTTTATTATCCCCTTCATCAGCCGGGCAGAGCAATTCGATGACCTGCGCCTCCATCGTCTCGCGTTGGCTTTCCAGGCTCTGCCATTCTTCCCCCGCCAAACGACGCATGTCAGGATCTAATTGCAGGTCCTCCGTCATCAGCCGAGTTTGGGCAATCTCTTCGACAACCCGTCGGTACTCACCAAACAACTGCGCAATAGGTTCTAGCTCTGATCGCTCTTTATTCAGCGCAACCAGAAGGGTCGGTTGAGACAAGATGGCAGGATCCGACAACTGATCGTTGAGCGTGTCATATTTATTCGCAATGGCCTCCCATTTGCTAAATAAAGCGCCCTCTCTCAACTCTGCTTTAGTAACAGGTGGCATAGACGTAGTTTAACAGGACATTGAAGAACTCAACACGTCCTCTTTCCTGGACAACCGTGACTGCCATCCCCATAAGGATAATTTCGTAGAAGGGTGGGACTTAACCGTGGGGCACCTTCTCAGCGTTCAGGTGCACCCATACTAAAAAACCCAGTCTTGTCGACCGCAGATCGAGAAAGCGGCAACCAGGGCTCCTTCAACACCCTGCACGGACGCCATCCCCTTAGAGGATTCAAGAGGCGAGACAATGGAGAGAAGGAAAAAATCCTTACGCTTTGGCTTTGGGCTTCGTCAGTTTTGCGTATTTTTTATTAAATCGTTCCACCCGTCCTTCAGCATCCACAATTTTTTGGGTGCCCGTGAAAAACGGATGACAACTGGAACAGATATCGACCTTTAAGTCTCCCACGGTCGTCCGGGTTTGATAGGTCATACCGCAAGCACAACTCACATTTGCAAATTCATAAGCCGGATGAATGCCCTTTTTCATACTACCTCCTTAAAACCAATCCCTCTATTCGAAGTCTAAATCTGAGAAACCCTCAACGGCAAAGCCCTATTGTGAATTATCGATTCATAGATTGCAAGAACTCATTATTGCTCTTGGTTCCGCCAAGTTTATCCATGAGAAACTCCATCGCTTCCATGGTCCCGAGAGGGCTTAACACCTTTCTGAGGATCCACATTTTGTTCAGGCGGTCGCGATCAACCAGTAACTCTTCTTTCCTCGTGCCGGATTGGCTGATATCGATGGCCGGGAAGAGCCGTTTATCAGCTAACCGACGATCCAAATGCACTTCCATATTGCCCGTGCCCTTAAACTCTTCAAAAATCACATCGTCCATTCGACTTCCAGTATCAACCAACGCTGTGGCCAAAATCGTCAGGCTTCCGCCAAATTCAATATTTCTGGCGGCTCCAAAAAACCGTTTAGGCCGCTGAAGGGCATTGGAATCCAAACCTCCCGATAACACCTTCCCACTGGGGGGGGAAATCGTATTATAGGCACGGGCTAATCGAGTCACACTGTCTAACAAAATCACCACATCCCGTTTATGTTCGACCAACCGTTTGGCTTTTTCCATCACAATCTCTGCCACTTGGGCATGCCGTTGAGGTGGCTCATCAAACGTGGAGCTAATCACTTCGGCGGCTTTGACCTGCCGCTGCCAGTCGGTGACTTCTTCAGGTCGTTCATCGATCAGGAGGACAATCAAGACAATTTCCGGATGATTCGCAATAATGGCCCGCGCCACAGCCTGCAAGAGCATGGTCTTTCCCGTTCTGGGAGCCGCCACGATCAATCCCCGTTGCCCTTTGCCGATAGGCGTCGTGAGCTCCATCACTCTCGTGCAATACTCTTCAGGATCAAATTCAAGGTTGATCCGCTCTTCAGGATACAGCGGAGTGAGATTATCGAACAGAATTTTATCCCGCTGCACCTCAGGCTCATCATAATTAATCTTTTCGACTTTCAAGAGGGCAAAATACCGCTCCCCGTCCTTCGGCGGACGAATCTGCCCTGAGACAATATCACCGGTTCGCAAATTAAATCGTCGAATCTGAGACGGGGAAATATAAATATCATCGGGTCCGGGCAGATAGTTCGAATCCGGGGCGCGGAGAAATCCAAACCCATCGGACAGGGTCTCAAGGACTCCTTCTCCAAAAATGACTCCGTTCTTGTCGCTCTGTCCTTGAAGAATAGAGAAAATCAGCTCCTGCTTGCGCAAATTTGGCGCGCCATCAATTTTTAAGTCACGCGCGATTTCATTTAATTCTCCAATGGACTTTTGCTTCAATTCGGCAAGATACATTAGGTTACTCCATTCATTGGCCGGAAGGGTTTTCTCGTGGGCTTAGCCTGTTACGAGGGGTGGAAAGGATAGGAACACTCTCATCTGGTTATACGCTGCATATTTTGGCGATCCCCGATAAGGGAACCACTCCAGATCTAGTAAAAAATAAAAAGTTAAACCGCTGTTGTGTGTTTAGGAAGAATGTTTAGAGAAACTGAAGAACCACACTTGTCAAAACCAGCCGTGTTGTCCTATCTACTGATTTGAAATAGTACCTGAAGTTCGAGAAGTTAATTAGGCGGAAATGGCTTTTGCTATAAATTGGGCAGGTCTTAGTAATTATTTATCTCACTCTTGAACGACTTGTCAATAGGCTCCTTTCGGAAGTTGCGACAAGAAACTCAACTCTCTACCCAGCCTACTCATGAAAAAAGTCACCCAATCCTCTAAGGTTGGCACCATTCTTCTTATTATGTTAAACCAACATGACGGTAATTGGAAGTCAACCAGGAAGGGTCCTCTCTCATGTCTGAATCAGGTTTTCCCTTTTCCAGTGAACGGATTTTCACCCTCTCGGAAGCCAACGGATTAATCCCTGAACTGGAACAATTATGGGGCAACATTAAAGCAGGGCGACAAATACTTGTTGACACCCGCGAAGAAGTCAAAAAAGCCAGTGCCCAAGCGTCACTGGGAGGAGGGACGGTCGTGGGCGTCCAATATATCAAAGGGTTACAAGACATCAATGGCAGCCTGCATGCCATTCAAGAACTGGGCGTGGTGATTAAAGATGTCGAAATTGGATTATGTGATTTCCCGTTTCTCCTTGATGACCGCCTGGTGTTTTTATGTTGGAAATCCGGAGAAGAACAGGTTCGCTGGTGGCACGATATCGACAGCGGATATGCGAACAGACAACCCATAGAAGACACGAATCCATAACTAAGACCTACCCCGCATTCGCCTATTCGCTTCAATCCCATCTCCTTACAACCACGTCTTCCCGCGTAAAATGGCCATACGACTGCTATCTGGTACGATGCAAACCTCCATGGCCCTTGTAGAAGACATGACACCGGTGCGGTTCCAGCAAAAGACAGAGGAGAAATAATGAAATTCGTGATTCTAGGAAAAGATGGCCCCGAGGGGGCACAAAAGCGCCCGCTCTATCGAGAAGCCCATCTCAAACGGCTTGAAGCATGGGCGCAACAAGGCAAAGTTATTTTGGCTGGTCCCCTGACCGATAAAATAGGAAGCTTAATCGTGGTTGAAGCCGAGTCACTTGAAGAAGTCCAAGCGTTTGCCAAGGACGATCCCTATACCCTTCATGGGGTTTTTCAGGAAGTCACGATTCACCCGTTTTTACAGGTGTTTCCCACAGCCAAGAATTCACCCTAAACAGGAAATAGTGGAAGGCGAATGAACGCCAACCCTTGGAAAGAACCCTGAAGAGCTACTTCAGGGTCGAGGAAGACCTTGTCTTTTCCGGAACAAATTCCAACACCCGTTGCCATTCCTCCGGACGCACTGGTTGAACCGAGAGCCGGGAACCTTTACGAAGAAGTTCCATCTTCTCTAATCCCTTAAGGGCTCGCAACTGATCTAAAGGCAAGGCCTGAGGAAATTTTTTCACGAACCGAACATCCACAAGAAACCAACGAGGCGAGTCCGGAGCACTGCGCGGATCAAAATATCGACTTTTCGGATCGAAGGCAAAAGAGTCAGGGTAGGCGGCCTTGACCACTTCAATGATGCCGACAATACCCGGAGGGTCCGCATTGCTATGATAAAAAAATCCCAAGTCTCCAACCTTCATGGACTTGAGGAAATTTCGAGCCTGGTAATTACGGACGCCTTCCCAGCATGTCGTCTGACGAGGAGCTTTTATGAGATCATCAATGGAAAATGTAGTCGGCTCCGATTTTAACAACCAATACTGTTCCATCATGCCTCAATCGTGGATTTGAGAACCCCAACCACCCAATGGTCCTGACGCAACCACCATTGAGCGATTATAAAGTGCACATTTTTCAGAGTACAACCGGGCCTTGGCCTAACCCTCCTGTATGATTTCTTAATATTTTGAGCCATCTTTCAAACCATGATTGATCACATGATTCAACTTGCCGAGTCTTTGGTCCCCCGGGAGATCTGGATCGGCATGATTACCTTTTCTTTCATTGCCTTTGTGGGAACCCTCATTGCAATCCCCGCTATCTTAATTCGCCTGCCACCGGATTACTTCAAAAATCATGGCAACCGCAAGTGGTTTGCCAATCATCATCCAATTATTCGCGCCATGGGGTTGATGGTGAAAAATGGCCTGGGACTCATTT
>JAOTTP010000136.1 GCA_029864405.1 Nitrospirota bacterium | reverse complement strand
CACCACTCTCAACACCATCAAGGGACCCATGCCACCCTTCTGTGTACCTGGTTTTGTGCTGCAGGGCAAACCATAGATACCTCTCAGGTGTTGGTGAATGGACCGGTTGAGTCTCTTCTTCGAATCGAGAATTGGCGTCCTATCACACCTCAAGAATTTCTCGTTATTTCTCCAGCTTCCCGCGCTCCTCCTTCCTGCATTTAGTTTTTATCAATCCGTATTTCCTGGTTAAAAAAACATTCGGTGTTTAAAGCTTGCCATTCGTGAGCATTTGCTCGAAATGCTTGCGAGTGGAGTTGTGCTCTTTGGAAACACCTTTGACCCCAAAGCGATTTATTGGGGAATAATTCGTAATCATTAATTTATTAAAGATCGGCAATATATGACTTGGAGTATTCGTTCTCTATTTTTTGGCTTCATCGTTGGCAGTTTTGGAATGGCCTGGTCACTTCCGCCTGCTGAAGGGGCCTTATTAGATGGTCTCATGGGGGGAGTAGAGGAATCACTGGGGAAGCGGGCAGAAGAAAAAGGCGAACAGCTCATCATCGGGAATTTTTATCAGGCCAAAAGACCTGATAATCATCTAGAAGGCTCCTCGCCTAGGCGGTACAGTTGGGAGACTGGTCAAGAATCTCTCAGCCTTTCCAACCCAAGGAGGAGCCATGACGAAATTGTACGGCGGGATTGACCTACATGCCAACAACAGTGTGATCGTGCTGGTCGATGACCAGGAGCAGGTCGTGTACGAAAAGCGAACGCCCAATGACTTGCCGAAGATTCTTTCTCAGCTCTGTCCTTTTCAACCAAGCATTCACGGCCTCGTCGTGGAATCTACCTACAATTGGTATTGGTTGGTCGATGGCCTCATGGCGGCAGGCTACTCGGTGCATTTGGCGAACACCGCGGCCATCAAACAATACGACGGGCTCAAGCATACCAACGATCACAGTGATGCGCGGTGGTTAGCGCAACTGCTTCGGTTGGGGATACTCCCGACTGGGTACATCTATCCCAAAGAAGAGCGAGCGGTTCGCGATTTGCTGCGGAAACGGAGTCAATTGGTGCGGCAGAAGACGAGCAACCTCCTCAGCATTCAAAATTTAGTGACCCGGAATACCGGCACATCCATCACCGGCAACCGCATTAAAACCCTGACGGCCGAGCAAGTCCAGACCTTGCTGCCGACTGCCGAACTGGCCCTGGCGGTCACGAGTACCCTCGTCGTGATGCGATGCGTGGCCGACCAAATTGCGGAGTTAGAGCAAGCGATCAAGGCCCGCATCTCCCTGCGCCCCACCTTTCGGCACTTACTCACGGTTGCGGGGATCGGCCAGACCCTGGCGTTGACCATCATGCTCGAAGCCGGCGAGATTCGGCGATTTCCCACCGTCGGGCAATGGGCTTCCTATTGTCGGTGTGTGAACAGCACCAAGCTGAGCAACAGCAAACGCAAAGGCCAGGGCAATACCAAGAATGGCAATAAGTATTTAGCGTGGGCGTTCATTGAAGCGGCGAATTTCGCCGTTCGGTATTACCCAGCGATTCAAGGCTTTTATCAACGGAAGAAAGCCAAAACGCATGGGGTGGTCGCGATTAAGGCCGTGGCTCATAAACTCGCACGGGCTTGCTACTACGTGTTGCGGGATCAAGTCCCGTTCGAACTCGACAAGGCCTTTGCGTAACACTTGGGCTGGCGTGATGAGCTCGAATTGGGGTTGGAGAAACCACCAGATCTGATTGGACATCCGCCGGCCCTCCTGGGCTTCCTCACCAAACGAGGGAGAACTCCTGAGCTGCCTCAGGCGTGAGCCACCAAAAAGGTTGGAGCCCTCGGGCAACCAATGGATTTGTCATCCCCTCCTATGGACACGCTTGGGTACCAACGGTTTTCTGGGGCCAGTGAACGGCCACGGGCAGAAGCACCCGCGTCTCCTCGCCTTGATCCTGATGGGTGACTGGTGCGACTCAGGCAACAGAGTCGATACCGCACAAGCGAAAACTCGGATGCAGTGCGACGGGTTCACTCGTAGTCGTGAGGAGCAGCAAGAATAATGAAGTTCAAAGTGACAGGAAACTTGCGCCCACTTGACCGGAGCCTTCTAATGGGTGACTCCCACGCTCCCATTGGGGTTATGGGTGATCATACCCATAACAAGGGCAAGTTGATGTTCGCCTATCGGTACATGAGGATGTTTATGGACGGGAACAGGGATGGTACCAATAATGTTTCAGCCAGCAGCGTTCTAGGTTCCTATGTGGTCACCCCCCTTCAAATGACCACACAAATGCACATGTTCAGTGGGATGTATGGATTGAACGATACCCTGACATTGATGGCCATGCTTCCTTACGTCATGAAATCCATGGATCATCGGAATAGGGCTGGAGTGAAATTTACGACGAATGCGAGCGGGTTCTGAGATTTCAAGCTGGGAGGGTTGTGGCGACTCTATGCGTTTGAAACTCCCAGTATTGGGGCCCATCGGTTCCATTTAAATACCGGCCTGTCTCTGCCGACCGGAGATATGAATCCGACCGATAAGACTCCCC
>JAOTTP010000134.1 GCA_029864405.1 Nitrospirota bacterium | reverse complement strand
ACAGCGCGGTGGCAAAGAAAGATGATGCGAAATTTGAGTCTGAACGGCAAGCTATACAAGGCGTCAAGGCGGCATGTTTAGAACAGTCAGCGGAAAAAACTCGAGCAGCCTTATTGCAATGGGCTTCTATCAAACAAGAAGGGGGTCCCTGTCGAAGTCTAGGCATGGTCGCGCATATCATGAACCAGCCTGTTCAAGATGCAACGGAGATCTCTGCCGCCATTTGGAACCTCGATCGGACCTTGTATACTACCTCAGCAGAACGGCAGACTTGGGATGGCCGGCAGTTTTGGGAAACGGTTAAACCAGCCATGACGGCCAAGCCGCCGACGGCCCACAAACAGGAGAATGTGCTGCCCCCGTTATATCTCCATTGAGGCAATGGAGCAGTGGGGTTCCGATCACATGGCAAGTGAACTATCCCTGCAGATGCGGAACCATTCATAAAATTCTTGGGAGAAGAGGGTACGATGGGAATAATGGTAGAGATTCAAAATTTGCGTAAAACGTTCGGGCCGATTGTCGCGGTGGATGGCGTATCGTTCACCGTCGGAAAGGGAGAAGTGCTCGGATTCTTAGGGCCGAACGGAGCAGGCAAGTCGACCACCATGAAAATGATCACGGGTTTTCTCACTCCGACGAGCGGCACGGTGCATATTTGTGGGCACAATATTGAAGCTCAACCCCTTGAAGCCAAAAAGCGGATAGGCTATCTGCCCGAGGGGGCCCCGGCCTATCAGGATATGACTCCAGCCTCGTTTCTCGAGTTTATTGGTGAGATGCGAGGGTATCGTGGAGCGACGCTGAAGCGAACCGTTTCGGAAACGGTCGAGAAGGTGAATTTGCAATCGGTGTTGAACCAATCGATTGAAACCTTGTCAAAAGGGTTTAAGCGCCGCGTGGGATTGGCTCAGGCGATCCTTCATAACCCGGACATCTTGATTTTAGATGAACCGACCGATGGATTGGATCCCAATCAAAAGCATGAGGTTCGAACGCTGATTCGGGCCATGGCGCAGGAGAAGGCCATTATTCTCTCTACGCATATCTTGGAGGAAGTGCATGCCCTCTGTTCCCGTGCGATGATCATTGCGAAGGGGAAAGTGGTGTTTGATGGCACACCAGCGGAATTGGAAGGAAAATCTCCTGCTCACAATACGGTCCTGGGCACGATTGCCGGTGTGGATCCTTTGGTCTTACATCATCAACTGATGACGGTGAAAGGGGTCAAAAAGATTGAGGAGTTGGGCCGGGACGGTGACTTGGTGCAATTTCGTATTTACCCCGATGACGGGCAGTGGATTCTTCCCGATATTGGACATTGCGCTCGGGAACAGGGGTGGGAGGTGAGGGAACTATATCCCGACCGGGGGCAATTGGATGAAGTGTTTCGTTTGCTGACGACTCCCAAGCAGACGATTTCGTAATAAGGCCTGGTTCTGGAAGGACGCAAACTATCGGCGGGTGGGATGCTTCGGCAGTATATTCTCAAACCAAGGGGATCCCATTTTCATGCGTCTCGGAGAGACCAATGACATTAGAAGAGAGTAGCTGAAAGAAGTATTCGAGAGTGAAGGAGGAATTGTGGGACGTATTCGAGTGATTTTTCAACGGGAATTGGCCGGGTATTTTGCCACGCCGATCGCGGCGGTGTTCATTGTCATTTTTTTGTTACTCAGTGGGGCCTTCACGTTTTATTTGGGGAATTACTTTGCGCGCGGCCAGGCCGACCTGGTCCCGTTTTTTGATTTTCATCCGTGGCTCTATCTCGTGTTGATTCCTGCGTTGGCGATGCGCTTGTGGGCAGAAGAACGTCGTTCCGGAACAATTGAACTCCTGTTGACGCTGCCGGTCACCATGTGGGAGGCCGTCGTAGGGAAGTTTCTGGCCGCATGGTGTTTTACGGGAATCGCCTTGGCCCTGACCTTTCCCATGTGGATCACGGTGAATCTGTTAGGCGACCCCGATAATGGCGTCATCCTCGCCAGCTATCTCGGCAGTCTGCTGATGGCCGGAGGATTTCTAGCCATCGGCTCCTGCATCTCCGCGCTCACCAAAAATCAGGTGATTGCCTTTGTGGTCAGCGTCGTCATTTCCTTGGGGTTCATCCTGAGTGGTTTTCCTCTGGTCCTCGAACTGTTTAGTGGGTGGGCGCCACAATTTCTGTTGAATGCCATAAGCTCATTTAGTTTTTTGACGCATTTCCAATCGATCAGCAAAGGCGTTTTGGATTTACGAGATATCCTCTTCTTCCTGTCGTTGATCGCATTTTGGTTGTTCGCGACGGCCACGGTCATTGATATGAAAAAGGCTGAATCGTAAGGGGAAGGCCTGAATGATCTGGTGTGAACTTTTGCAAGTGAGGAGTGATGATGAATAAAAAAGTACTCACGGGAGGCGGTCTTATCATGGCAGCCGTCCTGTTCGGCGCCTTCAATATGATGAGTAACGCCGCGTTCAGTTCTGCACGGTTCGATCTGACAGAACATGACCTGTATACGTTGTCCGATGGCACCAAGAATGTTCTCAAGAATTTGGGGGAACCCATCACT
>JAOTTP010000135.1 GCA_029864405.1 Nitrospirota bacterium | reverse complement strand
GCATCTGGTGGAATGCGTGAATAAGAAAAATGGTCACCAGCCCGTGTTTGCGAATGGTTTTGCCTTGAACGGACATTCATAGACCTCTCCACGTGTTCTCGCCCTGTCCCTCCCCATTCCCCGACATGTTTCAGCATTCCCTGGTTGTGATTCTGACAATGGCTGATTCTCGGCGCCCGTTGATTTGCCCCGTTCTCTGAACCGACTCAACGCTACGTCATGAAGGTTGCGCTTTGCCTCCAGCATGTCCCGTTTGAAGGTCCTGGAGTATTTCGTCAGGCTCTAGAAACTCGTGGATATACTGTCAGGAATATTGTCGTTCCTGTTAATGGGTTGCCTTCAGATCCAGGTGACTTTCTCCTCATCATGGGGGGACCGATGTCGGTCAATGATGCTGATGCGTGGATTGAGGCCGAACTCCAATTTGTGCAAACAGCTCTCGCGCGTGATATCCCTGTTCTGGGGATTTGTTTCGGAGCTCAGCTGCTTGCCAAAGCCTTGGGTGGTTCGGTGGCGCCAGGGCCGAAGTTTGAAATTGGCATGAGCTCCGTGTCCCTTACGGACATGGGGAAAATCGATCCCATCTTGAGTGCCACGCCACAGGACTTTCTCGTGTTTCAATGGCATGGAGAAGGGATCACTCTTCCGCCTGGAAGCGCCCATCTGATGACTTCTGCTGATTTTCCTGTTCAGGCCTTCCGGATGACGGAACGAGTCTATGGCCTCCTGTTTCATCTGGAATTGGAGGAAGCGGGCATGGGAGCCCTATGCCGGGAATGTCCGCAAGATGTTCAACGAGGTGGAATGGCACCAGAATATATCCAAGCCCAGTCGCGGCCTCACCTACCCAGACTCCATCAATTGGCTGATCGCTTCATTGAACATTTGCTTCGGGCATGATGACACCTTTCTCTTGATTCATTTTTCCATTTCCCGTTTCGAAATGATTCTTTCCGGGACGGTACCGTAACGGGTTCCAAATTTGGTACCGTAACAGTTTCATATTCACCGGTTCCTGGAAAGGAGTACGAATTCATGGCAGGGTTTCCTATTCAGTACGCGGAACGGATCCGCACGCTCCCCCCCTATTTATTCGCCGCCATCGATGACATGAAGCGCAAGGCCATCGAGCGCGGGATGGATATCATTAATTTAGGTATTGGCGATCCTGATTTGCCGACACCTGAACCGATCATTGAAGCCTTACGTCGGGCTGCGGGAAATCCCAAGCATCATCAATACCCGTCGTATGATGGCATGTTGTCATTTCGTACGGCAGTGGCCGATTGGTATCAACGTCGGTTTGGCGTCACCCTGGATCCTAAAACAGAAGTCGTGACACTAATCGGATCAAAGGAAGGCATCGGCCATATTCCCTTGGCCTTCATCGATCCTGGCGAAATCGTGCTGGTGCCGAGCCCGGGCTATCCCGTGTACCCGGTGGCCACCAGTTTTGCCGGGGGGATTTCCTACACCATGCCTTTGACGAAAGAGAATGGGTTTTTGCCGGATCTGTCTGGCATTCCCAAGGATATTGCCCAAAAAGCCAAAATGATGTTTCTCAATTCCCCCAATAATCCAACCTCCGTGGTGGCCAGCAAGGAATTCTTTAAGAAGGTCGTGGATTTTGCGAAAGAACATCAGATCATCGTCTGCCATGACGCGGCCTATTCCGAAATTTATTATGACGGCAAACGGCCGGCGAGCTTTTTGGAAGCAGCGGGTGCAAAAGACGTGGGGGTGGAATTCCACTCGCTGTCGAAAACGTACAATATGACGGGATGGCGGATCGGGTTCGCCGTTGGGCGAAAAGAAGTCATCGCGGGTCTGGGGAAGGTCAAAACCAATATTGATTCCGGCGTGTTTCAAGCGATCCAGGAAGCAGGCATTACCGCGTTGCAACTGGATGATTCGGTGACAGAAGGCTTGCGAACGATTTATCAAGAACGGCGGGATGTCCTGGTGCCCGGCTTGAAAGCCTTGGGATTGGAACTGGATTCCCCTCCAGCGGCGTTTTACGTCTGGATCGGTGTGCCAAAGGGATTTACTTCGGCGTCTTTCACGGCGCATCTCATTGAGAAAGCCGGAATTGTGACGACCCCTGGCAATGGATTTGGCGATCCCGGGGAAGGCTATATCCGGATGACGGTCACGACCACAAAAGAAAAATTGGCAGAAGCGGTGGAACGAATGAAAAAGATTGGCTGGTAGGTAGTTATTCCTTCATTTCGGCGGATCTGGGAAAAATCGAAATGGCTCAAGAAATCGTGTTTATCGCCTTTGGCTCCAACGTCGGAGATCGTCAGGAATTGTGCGACCGGGCGGTGGCGCTGATGAATCTTCTCCCTCGTTCCTGTGTCACCGGAGTGTCCTCGTATTATGAGTCTGAACCGATCGATCCTCAGGGAATCTTGGGAACCACCTGGTTTTATAATGGCGTGGTGAGGGTGGAAACCTCACTCAGCGCTCAACGACTTCTGGACATCCTTCAAGAAACCGAACGAGCGTTGGGCCGTGATGGAGACAACCGTTGTGGCCCGCGCACGATGGAT